>JADIMT010000096.1 GCA_017694595.1 Candidatus Ornithospirochaeta stercoripullorum
GTTATCGTCACAGTCGTAATCCTCAAGCTTGGAACAATCCTCGATGCAGGTTTCAATCAGATTTTCATGCTCTACTCGCCACAGGTTTATTCGGTTGCAGATATCATCGATACGTGGGTTTATAGACAGGGGCTCCTTGAGTTTGAATTCGGCTTAGCGACTGCGGTCGGACTTTTCAAGGGAGTGTTCGGCATGATTCTCGTGCTCTTTGCGAACTGGCTTTCTAAGAAGCTGACAGAGAGCTCTCTCTTCTGAGGTGCAAAATGGCGGCAAATGCGAAACATCATAACCATAAAACAGTCAGACTGACGAAAGCTGATCATCTGTTCAACGTGGTAGTCAATGCCTTCATGGTATTCATCCTTGTGATAATCATCATTCCAGTCTGGTCCACGATTACATTGTCTTTCAGGCCTAATGATTACCTTGGATCCAATTTGCAAGGTATGTTCCTTCCACCATGGGAATGGTCAACGGATGCTTATACAGCGCTCTTGGGCAATGATGGCTTTCTCGATGCGTTTATCAATAGCTTCAAGATTCTCATCGGAGGTGTCGTCACAGCGCTTATCCTTACAATTCCGATGGCATATGTGCTCTCTGTCCAGAGTCTGCCAGGACGGAAGATAATCAATCTGATTGTCATTATCCCATATGTATTCAATGTGGGTATGATTCCAACTTACCTCCTTGTCAGGGATGTTGGACTTATGAATCATCTAGTTGCAGTATTTTTGCCGGGGGCTATCTCTACATATAACTGCATCATCATGCGTCAGTTCTTTGTAGGAATTCCAAATGAGCTGAAAGAGTCTGCACGCATCGATGGCTGCTCTGAGATACAAGTGCTCTTCAAAATCATATTGCCGCTCTCGAAAGCTATTGTCATGACAATCGGCCTTTATTATGGCGTCTCGTTCTGGAATGATTTCTTCAATGCTATGCTCTATCTAAACGATAACCAGCCATTGCCGATTCTCTTGAGAAACATACTTCTTGCTTCTGGAATGAATGAATATGTGGAAGTCAGTGCCTTCGGTAACGCTCCTGTAAGCGCCATCAAGGCTGCATCTGTCTTCATGAGCGCTATACCGATGGTCATAGCTTATCCATTCATACAGAAATATTTCACGAAAGGAACTCTCCTCGGATCCGTAAAAGGCTGATCCGGAGAAAATAAAAGGAGGAAAAGATGAAAAAAGTAAAAGGCTTTCTTCTGGTTGTGTTAGCATTGCTTATTGCTATGCCTATGTTCGCTGGCGGAAGTAGCGAAACAAAACAGGCGGCAGGTACTCCTGAAGACCCAGTTTCAATAGATCTCTGGTTTGGTGCTGCAATCACTGAAGCTGGTATGATTCCTGAGGATTGGGTTGGTTATGACATCATCCGCAATGAGCTGGGAATCGATCTGCATCTGACTATGCTTCCATCCAATGAATCCGATCAGGATGTAAGAATCCAGGCTGCTGGAGCTGCTAATGAGCTTCCTGACATTTTCATGGTCCGCCGTCCTGTTCTTGTAAACCTTGTAGAGCAGGGGCTTGTCGCTCAGGTAGATGACTGCTTCGATAAGATGCCTCATCGTACATCTTTGATTTACGATGAGAACGCAATTGCGCATGCTACAGTGGACGGAAATGTCTATGGTTTCGCGTCCCCTGGTGCAATCGTCAGAAATGAAGGCCTTCTGGTAAGAAAGGACTGGCTCGACAAGCTCGGGCTTGAAGTTCCAACTACACTTGATGAGTTCATGGAAGTTGCTAGAGCATTCACATTCGATGATCCAGACGGAAATGGCAGGGATGATACATATGGCTATGGCGCATTCGTAGAGACTGATGCGACACTCAAGGGATATCCAGGTTCAAGACTTTGGCCAATCATGGGAGCATTCGGAGTTGAAGGACTCTGGAGTTTCGATAGCGCAACGGCTGGGCTTTCAATCTACAAGCCTGAATTCTATGATTTCATGGTAGCTCTGAAAGAGATGTGCGATGAAGGTATCATTGATCCTAACTGGCTGTCATATAAGAAGGACGACTTCAGGGCAGCTTGGAAGCAGGGCAGATTCGGTATGATGTATGAGCAGAACGCAGCTTATGCAGCAACAGCCAACTATGCTCCTTTCGATGCCAACTTCCCAGATGGTGAGTGGATTGTCATCGATGCAATCACAGGACCTGAAGGACATGCTTCCATTGGAGCTTATGATATGAACTATCGTATCTACGCAGTAAGCCAGAAAGCAGCTGACAACGGCAAGCTTGATAAGATCTGTGAGCTTCTTGAGTGGATGAGCAGCGATGAGGGCTACTATCTGCTTGGATGGGGACAGGAAGGTATCAACTATGTGTTTGATGAGAACGGCATTCCTGTAGCTGGCGATCTCGGCGATAACGCATTCACTGGAAGCAAGGGACAGGTCGTTACACAGCTTAGAAACCTTGTATTCTACAACAGCGATGTTGAGCTTACATCACGCTATCCGACCTATGTGACGGAAGTCTCTGGCAAGACAATGTCCGCTCTTACAACACTGCGCGAGATGCAGGCAATGAAGTGGACTAACGCAATTGGTTCTGGAACAATGCCTACACCTAATGCGGATGTGCAGAGATTCTACGACCAGAGTCTTGCAGAGTTCCTTACAGGTGCAAAAGAACTTACACCTGAGAATTGGCAGGCTTTCATCGACCAATTCAACTCCATTGGTGGTAAGGCCTGGAACGATGAAGGCATCGCTAAGATGCAAGCTGATGGGCTTATCCATTAATTGAATCCTGGCCGCTCTTCGGGGCGGCCTTGATAAAAGAGAGGACTTATGGCTGACGCATTATCAATCATGATGGTCAGGAGCCTGGAAAAGCGCTACAGGCCAGGCATGATGGAATGGCATTATGAACATGGACTTGCATTGTATGCTAGCCTCGTCGCTTCTTCATTGCATAATGATGAATCTGTCTATCCTTGGGTCTATTCAATGTATTCTCCATTGATAACTGAGGATGGCGATATCGTGACATACAGGAAAGGCGAGTATAATCTCGACCAGATTAATGCTGGCAGAGCGCTCTTCACGCTTTATGATAGAAGCGGAGAGGAGAGATTCGCGAAAGCTTCGGATTTGCTTTTCGAGCAGCTTGAGACACAGCCGAGATGCAAGTGCGGAGTATATTGGCATAAAGAGATCTATCCATGGCAGATTTGGCTTGATGGCGTTTACATGGAAGGTCCATTCAAGGCTGAATATGCCCTTCGTCATCATGATGCTTCCTCTCTTTGCGATATCGTCAAGCAGTGCTTGATCGTCTTCAAAACCATGCGGGACGAGAGGACAGGCCTGCTCTATCATGGTTATGATGAGTCCAGGGGAATGAAGTGGTCTAATGATATCACGGGATTGTCTCCACATTTCTGGTCGAGAGCAATTGGCTGGTATCTGATGGCTCTTATCGATATCCTCGACTATCTTCCTTCCGAGCAGAAGGACAGGGACGAACTGGTTGTTGTCATCCAGAAGCTTGCCAAGAGCGTGCTTGACTTCCAGAGCGAGAGCGGAATGTGGTATCAGGTGACAGATGAAGGTGGGCGCTATGGTAATTATCTGGAGACATCCGCCTCATCCATGTTTGCTTATTCATTCCTGAAAGGAGCTCGTCTTGGTTATCTCGATTCAAGTTATATAGCACCTGGTTTGAAGGCTGTTGAGGATATCAAGAAGAGGTATCTGACAGAAGCAGACGATGGGTTGCATTTGGCAGGAATATGCTCTGTATCTGGTTTGGGTGGGAATCCGTATCGCGATGGATCTTTCAAGTATTATGTCAGCGAAGCAAAACGTCTCGACGATTTCAAGGGCGTAGGCTCTTTCATACTTGCTTGTACTGAGTCGGAGAGAGTGTTATGGTAATTCAACTCTTTCCTGGGATGGATGCTGCGAGTAATATTCTCAATGCGTTGAAGGAAGATGGGGAGGCAATCCTTCGTGGTGGTGTTTATCTCTCATCGCCATTCAAGCTGCCATCTTCTTCACACTTGGTGATTGAGAAAGATGCGACGTTGAAATTCATTCCTGACTTCTCTCTATACAAACCTGTCTATACAAGATGGGAAGGTGTGGGGTGCTGGTGCATGCATCCTTGTCTATTCGTGGATGAGAGTGAATCCGTCGTGATTGAAGGGGAAGGCGTGATTGATGGCTCTGGAGAACTCTGGTGGAAGACTTGCCTTGAGAAAAGAGAGAAGCACAGATCCCCAGAGAGCGAATTAGAGCTTTTGTATGCCTCTCTGAACCCTGATTATAAATCTCAGCCAGGTGGAGGAGGCGGAAGGGAGTTCCAGTTCTTGCGTCCACCGCTATTGCAGATACACAAGAGCCGCGATGTAAGGATTTCAGGTGTCACTTTCATTAATTCTCCATTCTGGACGCTTCATCCGCTTTTTTCAGAACACATTGTGATAGATGGCATAACGATAAAAAATCCATACGATGCTCCTAATACAGATGGAATTGATATCGAGTCATCGAGTTTCGTATCTGTCTCATCCTCTCTGATAGATGTTGGCGATGACGGTATCGCTATTAAATCAGGGTCGGGAGAATCTGGACGCCGCGATAATGTGCCATCAAAGCATATCCAGATCAAGGGATGCGCTGTGAAAGCTGCCCATGGCGGTGCTGTAATCGGTTCAGAGACAGCTGCGGAGATTGCTGATATCCTCGTTGAGGATTGCTCGTTCGATGGTACTGACAGAGGTGTACGTATAAAGACACGCAGAGGGCGTGGCGGCTATATACATGATATTGTGTTCAGGAATCTCAGAATGAGAGATAATCTCTGTCCTTTTGTAATCAATATGTATTATCGCTGCGGCACAGATGATGATTCTCTCTTTTCGCTTGAGCCACAGATTGTCGATGAATCAACGCCAGTAATTCACTCGATAACAATAGACAATTGCGTTGCTACCGGGTCCAGGGCTTCTTGTGGAATGGCTGTAGGATTGCCGGAGATGCCCATAAAAAACACCGTAATCAAGTCTTCATTGTTCTCTATCGCCTCTGATAATCTCGAACCTGTCGATAAAAGCGATATGTACAGGGGCCTTCCTCCTGTCTCTTCGCGCGGCCTCAGGCTTAGAAACATCGAAGTACATATCGAAGGGACTGAGATAGCGTGTGACGGAGAGCGGATCATCAAGGAAGAAGGCGTTATCCTGGAATAATTTCACGTATTGTTCATTACAGCTTTCTCTACCGCGTCTGCCACATGCTCACAGGCATCTGTGCACTCTTCAAGATAGCGGTAGATATCTCTCCAGACGATGACATCCAACGCGGACGAGCTGGTTGTATGCAATGCCCTCATGTTCTCGATGAAGATCCTATCCGCTTCTTCTTCCATCGTGTTGATAGTTATGATTCTCTCTTTCAGCGTCTTTGAATGTCTGAAGTCACTGAAGTCATCCATCAACAGCTGCATCTCTTCGCAGCATTTCTCGACGACGGCTGCTCCTTCGAGCATTTGTGGCTTGATTTCATGGATGTTATCACAATAGAGACGTAGAACTACATCTTCGATTTTATCGACAACTTCATCCAGACACTGGCTGAGAAGTATGATGTCATCACGCTCAATAGGTGTGATGAACGCTTTAGCCAGCACATTCATCATCTCATGTTTCAGCATATCAGCATCATGCTCTGTCTTATGGATTTCAGCTAGGATAGGGGATAGGTTATCAGGGTCATAGGATGATATACAGCGTGTGAGTATCTTCGCAGCCGTAATCGCATGCTCTGCTACTTTTCTGAATGTATCGAAATAGAATGTATCTGCTTTCTTGCCCATAATATGCTCCTTAGAATATGAAGAGGAAGATTTTTGCCATCACATAGCTGATGAGTCCGCAGCCAGGGAATGTGAAGACCCATGTAAGTACCATGTCCTTAACTACAGAGAAGTTGATAGCTCCAAGCCTTCTCGAAGCTCCAACGCCCATGATTGCGCTTGTTTTTGTGTGTGTCGTTGAGACGGGAATTCCGAATACGGAGGAGAAGAGAAGACAAAGGGAGGCTGCTGCATCAGCGCTGAATCCCTGATATTTCTCCAATTTTACCATATCCATACCAACTGATCTGATGATTTTCTCTCCGCCTACGCTTGTACCTGTTCCCATGACTATCGAACAGATGACCATCAGATATACTGGTATGATGATTCCTTGCACGCTGGTCTGTCCATTTGCAAAGCCGATAGCGAGAAAAAGCACGCCGATGAATTTCTGGCCATCCTGTGCTCCATGCATGAAGCTCATTGCGGCAGCTCCTGCTATCTGGGCATAGCTGAAGAATATGTTTGTTTTTCTCCTGTCCATCCTGCGACAGACCAGTACTACCAAGCGGCAGATAACGAAACCGACGACGAATCCCAGAATCAGGGACAAGAATAGACCATAGATGACTTTGATCCATTCACTGCCGTTGATGGCTTCCCAGCCTTTGCCAGCAGCAAGGGCTGCACCTGTAAGACCTGCAATCAGGCTATGGCTTTCGCTTGTAGGTATTCCGAACCATGAGGCTGCAGTGCTGTAGACGACTATGGAGAAAAGCGCAGCTGATAGCGCGATAAGCGCAGTGTGTGTATCGGTTCCGAAATCGACCATCCCACTGATTGTGGATGCGACTGATGCGTTGATATGCGTCATTATGAGCACGCCGAGGAAGTTGAAAATGGCGCTCATGATGATGGCACTTCTAGGTTTCATGCATCGTGTCGTGATACATGTCGCAATCGCATTTGGTGCATCCGTCCAGCCATTGACGAATATGACTCCCAGTGTCAGCACGGCTGTTACCAGAAGAGCTGGTGACGAGATGATCTGATTGCAGAAATCGAGAAACTCTGTTTCCATCTTTAGCTCCATGCAAATCGTATGTTAATGTTAAATTCATGTAAACGCTGGATTATGCTTAAAATGTTAGTAATGTGTTAATTATTTTTTCATGATTCAGCATGAGTTGGTGTCAATTTTTAGATTAATTCTTTGCCGTATAGAATGATATATATCATTAACAATGCATTGTATGTGTTAATTGGGTACATCCCGCGTTCTTTGCATTTGCTGATTTGCAGACATTGTATTATCTTTTCTAAGCTTAGATTTGTTTTGAGGAACATCATCATGATATTAATGATATTAAATAGATGGAGGCTTGGATGAGCGAGCGCTTGATTGGTATTCTCTCTGATTCGTTTTTCAAGATTCTCATTCCAGGCTTGACAGTCACTATACCTCTTACGATTATCTCTTTCGCTCTTGCAATGGTAATAGCGATAGCGGTGGCTTTGATACAGTTCGCCAGAATAAGAGTGCTGAAGGATATCGCCAGATTCTATATCTGGGTGATAAGAGGAACGCCGCTTCTTGTTCAGCTTTTCGTAGTCTTCTATGGGCTTCCCAATGTAGGAATACTGATAGATCCGTTCCCTGCAGCTGTGCTTGTATTTGCTATCAATGAAGGAGCATACTGCGCGGAAACGATAAGAGCAGGACTGGAAGCTATACCCTATGGACAGATGGAAGCTGGAGAGTGCGTTGGCATGTCATACATGCAGATTATGCGACGCATACTGCTGCCACAGGCGTTGCGTATCTCGTTCCCATCGCTGGCTAATTCGATTATATCGATGGTGAAGGATACATCGCTTGCCGCTAATATCACAGTCACGGAGATGTTTATGGCTACGCAGCGAATTGTGGCAAGAACATATGAACCATTGGCGCTTTATATTGAAGTGGGGCTTATTTATCTTGTCTTCTGCACAGTGCTCTCCAGAGTCCAGAGATGGGGTGAGAAGAAGCTTGGGAGGTACAAGATATGATTCTGTCCGTTGAGAATGTAAGGAAATCCTTCGATGGTGCAGAGATTCTTAAGGGCATCTCCTTCTCTGTCGATAAAGGCGATGTTGTAGCCCTTCTCGGGCCGTCGGGCTCTGGAAAGACAACGCTTCTGCGATGCCTTAATTATCTTGAGGTCGCAGACAGTGGCAAGATGGTTTTCGATGGTAATGAATATGATATGCATTCCCTTTCGAAGAAGGAGATGGTTAGTATCAGGAGGCATACTGGATTCGTGTTCCAGGCTTTCAATCTCTTCCGCAACAAGACTGCACTTGAGAATGTGACAGAAGGACTTGTCACGGCGAGGAAGATGGAAAAGAAGACTGCGAGGGAGAAAGCTGAGTTGACGCTGCAGAAAGTCGGCATGCTCGATTTCGCTTCGCACTATCCTTCCCAGCTGTCAGGTGGGCAGCAGCAGCGCGTCGCCATTGCCAGAGCGATTGCAGCGGAGCCTGAGATTGTCTACTTCGATGAGCCTACATCCGCGCTCGATCCAGAGCTTGCTGGAGAGGTGCTTTCCGTCATGCGAATGTTAGCTGAAGAAGGCATGACGATGGTTGTTGTGACACATGCTATGGATTTTGCTAGAAATGTGTCTAAGCATGTCGTATTCATGGAAAACGGAGTTGTAGTCGAAGAGGGCGAAACAAGCCGTCTCTTTAAATCTCCCGAGAAAGAAAGAACGAGGGAGTTCCTTAAACTGGAGGGAAAACCATGAGGAAAAGATATGTTTCTTTACTTATAATACTGCTTTCTGTCCTGCTTATAGCAGGATGCTCTAAGGGCAATGATGAAGAAAGCACTGGCGATCTGCTTGCGCAGATCAAGGAAAAAGGCGTAATCACAGTCGCGACTGAAGGTACATGGGCGCCTTGGACATTTCACGACGAAAGCGGTGAGCTTGTCGGTTATGATGTTGAAGTCGCTAAAGGTATCGCCGAATACATTGGTGTGGAGCCAGAATTCGTAGAAGGGGAGTGGGATGGCCTTTTCGCAGGCCTCAACTCCAAGCGTTATGATATCGTAGCTAACGGTGTTGAAGTCACTCCAGAGAGATCTGAGACTTATGATTTCTCCACGCCTTATGCTTATATCCGTACAGCAATCATTGTTCCCGAGGGGGATGACAGCATAAAAAGCTTTGAAGACTTGGATGGTAAGACTACTGCCAATACGCTTGCTAGCACTTATGCAACACTGGCAGAAAGCTATGGTGCCAATGCTATTGGTGTCGATGATCTTGCGCAGACTATCGAACTGCTGCTTGCTGGCAGGGTAGATGCTACGCTCAATGCAGAAGTTACATTCTATGATTATAAAGCCCAGCATCCGGAGGCTCCGATTAAGATTGCAGCGCTTACCGATACAGCTTCTGAAGTGTCTATTCCTGTAAGAAAAGATGAAGATTCAGCTTCCCTTCTCAGTGCTATAAATGAGGCTGTTGAGAGCATGAGGGAGAGCGGAGAGCTGCAGAGGCTTTCTGAAAAGTATTTCGGTAGCGATATCTCGG
Organism: Candidatus Ornithospirochaeta stercoripullorum; assembly: GCA_017694595.1. GTDB lineage: Bacteria > Spirochaetota > Spirochaetia > Sphaerochaetales > Sphaerochaetaceae > Ornithospirochaeta > Ornithospirochaeta stercoripullorum. Next base: position 9,416 of record JADIMT010000096.1, read on the forward strand.
GAACGAATTAAACATCACATGCTTTTCCATGGGTTGTCTCTGGAAGAAAAAAAGCGCAGACTCCTCTTGTCTGGAGGACCTATGGAAAGCAAAGATACGCTTGTGGCTTTTTTCTCACGTAGCGGTGAGAATTTCCGTGTCGGTGATATAAAAGAAGGAAATGGCAGGATAATCGCAAGAATCATCCGCGATGCCTTGCAATGCAAAGAGTACGAGATAGCTTCTAAGCAGGGTTACTCTTCCGATTATGAAGAGTGCAATAGGGAAGCAAAGAAAGAGAGGGAAGAGAATGCGCGTCCTGCATTGCTCAACGCCCTCCCTGATATGACAGGCATCGCAAATCTCGTGCTTGTCTATCCGAACTGGTGGGGTGATTTGCCAATGCCAGTCTATACATTCCTGGATTCAATCAATACAGATAAGCTGAATATCTATCCAGTCTGCACTCATGAAGACAATGGTCTGGCTATGACTGATAGGATGCTGGTCTCGTCTTATCCAAAGGCTTTTATCAAGAAAGGGCTGGCTGTGCGTGGAACGACTGTACAGAATGACAGGACGGAAGCGGAAAATGCTTTGCTGAAATATCTTGAGAAATCTGGATTCCATCTTTCTCAGGAAAGGAGCTGAAATGTTCTCGCTTGGTAATTTCCTTGGTGTAGAAAAGGAGAACAGGAGTCTTCTTTATCGTATTTATTTCGCATTCTTCGCCTCGGGTGCCATGAGCACGCTGCTTGGTGCTATACTTCCGGAGATGGGCGAAAGCTATGGCTTGGATTATGCTTTCCGTGGAGTGCTTCTCTCTGCCCATCAGATTGGCAATCTTGTGGCTGTTATCGCTTCAGGCTTCATTCCATATCTTCTAGGAAGGAAGAAGAGCTCATTCATCCTCGGCATGTGCATAGTGCTTGGCCTTGTGCTGATGACTTTGACAGGAAATCCTGTCATGCTCTTCATCGCATTTGCGTTCACAGGTATTGGCAGAGGTACGATGAGCAATATCACGAATGTGGTTGTTGGAGAGAACGCAAGCAACAAAGCAGCAGGACTTAATCTCCTCCATGCTTCCTTCGCTGTTGGCGCATTCATCTCTCCGTTTGTGGCTATTGCAGTCATACCATCCTCTTGGCGTTTCGCTCCTTGGATTTTTGCTGTTCTGATGTTCATCACATTGATTTTGATTGCGTTCAGTACGTTGTCATCAGCAAAGATGGAGAGGAAGAAAGGGGAAGGTGCAATTCCTCGTTCGCCACAGTTCTGGCTAAACACTTTCATTATGTTCTTCTATCTCTGTGGAGAAGCTTCGCTGATGGGATGGCTTGTCACATACTTCCAGGATGCGGGGATTTTCCCCGATGCCATCTCCACAGCTATGCAGTCGTTCCTCTGGGTGATGATTCTCATAGGTCGCCTCATCTGTGCTGTCGTCTCCACTAAAGTGAACAAGAATGTATTGATTCTCATCCTTGGCATCATGATGACATCGTTCTTCATCCTGATGATTACAGCCTCCAATCCAGTTGTCATTGTCATTGCAGTGCTTCTCGTTGGCGTATCGATGAGTGGTATTTACCCAACGACTCTCTCGACGATGGAACAGAAGTATAACAGCTCCACAGTCGCCACAGGTCTTTGCATTGGAACTGCTACTGTAGGAGCTATCATAATGCCATCGGTTGTCGGTACAGTTGCGGAGAGAGCTGGAATTGAAGGCGGTGTCGCTACAATCTCCGTGGCTCTCGCCATCATGGTTATACTGATGGTTGTCAAAGCTTTGACATCGAGAGCAAAACGTTCAGAATAAGAGTTCTATCATTCCAGAGATAGCTCTTCCACTTGTGGGATATGCTGGTTTCAGTGTTGTGCTGAAGCCAGTATCCCATCCGTCTTCCTCTTCCGTGAGCGTGATGGAAGCTGGGTTATCTCCTTCAAAACAGCCTGCAAGATCTATAAGTTCTATCGTCCGCTCCTCTTCGCCATCTTTGAATACGATGCCCTCAGATGAGAAGAGATAACCGTCCATGATGTAATCTTTTCCGCTTAGCGTGATTGATAGATATCCATCTGCTTTGATCTCATCTCCGATTGAGTAGTCAGAGAGCAGGAGCAATGCCTCAGCTTCCTCTGGGCTTTTGACGCTGAAGTCCTCCAGACTTATGACACGGCTAGAACTGCCATTTACTAGCGAGCGGAATGCGAAAAGCAGATTGCTTTCCAGAAATTTATCGAGAAGCAATGAGATATATTCCTGTTCTCTCGCTTCAGCTTCAGATGGCGGGATCTCAGATTTTTCCAGCAATGTTTCCAGCGGTACTATGAACTCGTGGTCCCCATAGATGACTCTTGCGTTGCTATCACTGGAGTGGGCTTCGATTAAGATAAGAGCTGCATCTTGTTCAGCTCTGATGATCAGATGCCATCCACTCTCATCAGCTTCCAGTTCTGCTGTCCCAGAGTTTGTTGTCTTCACTTCTCTGTTTTCAGGGAGTAATGGAAATTGCGAAAAAGCTTCTTCTGCAAGTGCCTGCAGGAACGGTATTGTCTTTTCTTCGCTGAATTCTTCCGTGCTAGCTTCAGGTAGAAGCGTAAGCAGAAGACATGGCTCACCATTGATGAGGATGTCGCCAGATGTAGGATAGGAGAGAATCGATTCGATTATCTCTCCTTGCATGTTCTCTAGAGTGACTATGAAACCCTCTCTCTCCACTTTGCCTGAGAGTGTGTATCTCATACCGTCAGGTGATAGCTTGATGCTTATTTCACCTTCACCACTTCTCAGTGTTGTTTTCGTGTAGCTTTCGCCAACTTCCTTCGCATCTGAGAGGAAGTTATCATCAGTCATCTCTTCGAGAATCTCAAGTACAAATGCCTTTCCATTGCTGTTATCCACCGGAACGGGAGCACAGGAAGAAAGCGCTGCCAGGAATGAAGCAAGAATAAGAAAAATAAAAATCCGCATAGGACCTCCTATATCCTTATACGGATTAAGTGATAGTTTCTGACAACTTTACTTCGATTTTCTTCTCGCTCTATCCTCTTCGGCTGTCAGACCATTGCGACCAGAGATACGGGCAAGGAAGCTGTAGCGCGAAATCCGATAGCTGTCGAAGCTGTTTCTTTCCATCCTCCATGTCCAGTTCTTGTCATTGCAAGTGGATGGATAGTTCATTCTCGCTTCCGATCCCAGTTCAAGGATATCTTGCATCGGAATAATGACAGTATCTGCATTGGACATCATCAGGGAGCGGATCATAGACCAGACAATCTCATCGTCGGGGGAGGCGAGATACTCTCTGACATGATGCTTCTCGCTATCGTTTAGCTCTGAGTACCATCCTTTGATAGTGTTGTTATCATGAGTTCCTGTGTAAGCTACGAAATCGCGCGCGTAATTATGCATTAGAAAGTCATCATAAGTATTGAGCGTCCCGTCATCCTTCCACGAGAACCCGAACTGAGCGATCTTCATGCCAGGAAAGCCAAAGCGTTCACGCAGTTTAGCTACTGATGGAGTCATCCAGCCCAGGTCCTCTGCGATGATTGGAATCTTGCCCATCTCTTTCTCCAGAGAAGCGAAGAAAGCTTTTCCTGGTGATTTCTTCCATACGCCTTTTTCAGCTGTCTTTGCACTTGCTTTGATTTCATAATACGCGTCAAAGCCGCGGAAGTGATCGATGCGCACGATATCTGTCATCTCAAGACAGCGTCTAATCCTTGCTTTCCACCATGCAAAGTCATCCTCTTCATGCTTCTTCCAGTCATAGACAGGATTGCCCCAGAGCTGGCCAGTTGCTGAGAAATTATCTGGTGGGACTCCTGAGACTGCACTGTAATGGCCTTTTGAATCAGTCTTGAAAAGCTCCAGATGAGACCAGGTATCTGCGCTGTCAGCACCTGCAAAAATGGGGATGTCGCCAATGAGCTTCAGCCCTTTGCTATGTACATGCTCCAGAAGCGCTGTCATCTCTTTCGAGAAAAGATATTGCAATGCAATGTAGATATCTATCTCATCTTTAAGCTTTCTTCTCAACTGTGATAACGTCAGCTTGTTTCTCTTCCCTTCATCCTCATCCCATACAGTATGCCATCTAGCATCATTGTATTTCTCGTAGAGAACCATGAAGAGTGCATAGTCTTCAATCCAGAAGCTTTCTTTTTTTCTGAATGCTTTGATTTTGTTCTTCTCATCTCCTTGCAGTGCTGCTTTTGCTGCTTTCTTAAGCCTGGGCATCTTCCATTTCTCCACGGCCTGAAAATCCACATAGGAAGAAGGAAAATCAGGATGCAGCAGATCTTCTTTGGAGAGATAGCCATCACGATAGAGAAGCTCAGGGGAGAGCAGGAGCTCATTGCCTGCAAATGCGCTACGTTGCGCATATGGGCTATTGCCATAACCGGTAGGTCCCAGCGGCAGCACTTGCCAGAGCGTTGCCCCTGCTTTTGCAAGCTTGTCTGCAACAGCATATGCTTCCGGTCCCAGGTCTCCAATCCCGTATTCAGAGGGAAGCGATGTGATATGCAGAAGAATTCCGGCAGATCTTTTTCCGTTTATTTCCATAGAGCCTCCTTTAGAGTTTCACCTTCGTGATAGGAATAGGGAATCAGCGTCTTCAGAGGTGGCTTTTCATCATTGAGCAGCTTGAACAGTATCTCAGCACTTCTCAATCCCTTTTCCCTTCCGCTTTGGTAGATAGTCGTTAGTTCCGGCATCGAGGCCATGTCCTCGATGATTCCATCAAAACCAATTACAGAGATATCATCAAGCCCACGTTGCTTTAGCACATTGACAACTCCGATCGCGACAGCATCAGCCATGCATATAAAGCATGAAGGATGATAGCTGTCCAGTATCTTCTCAGCTACTTTTGAACCATCATCTACTGTTACATCAGAGGATTCAATGATGATGGAATCAGGAGATACGTTGTACTCAGAAAGAGCCTCAAGATAACCTTTCTTGCGTTTTCGGACAACTGTATCAGCTTCCTGTTCATGGCTTGCGTATGCATCCTCTGGCAATGAGATGATTGCAATCTCCCTGTGCCCTTTCTCCAGTACTTTCTCAAGCTGCAGCTTGGCTGCGGCAGTATCATCGATGCATACTGAATGTATATCATCATCCTCGGAGCCGTCGATTGAGACGAGCGGAAGATGCCTGAGCCTGAAGACTCCTCTGATATTCTTGTCGATAAGGAGTCCTATTGTGATGATTCCATCGACAGTAGCATTCTTCACAGCTTCAGTCACCGAGGAATGCAAAGGTGGAATGAGCGTAAGCATATAGCCATGCTCTTGGCAAACCTCCGCGACCCCTCTGATGACTTGCTGCATATAAGGATTGCGCAGTGTAGTCTCAACTCTCTGCGGCAACAGGAAGCCTAGTGCCATATGATGGCCAAGAGAGAAGTTTCTCGCCATCGGATCGGGGATGTAATCGAGCTCCATTGCAACTTGAAGAATCTTCTCGACAGCTTCCTTTGAAATCCTCTCTGGTGAATTGAACGCAAAGGATACAGCTGTCTTCGAGTACCCGGTTCTGTTGGCAATATCCTGAATTGTCGTTCTCTTCGCTGTTTTCATCCCTTCACGGCTCCTGCTAAGACTCCCTTGATTATGTATTTCTGGCAGAAGAGGTAGAAGACTATGACTGGAATCATCGCAAGGACAAGCATCGCCATCATTGCTCCCATGTCGACAGAGCCATAGCCTCCTCTCAGATACTGGATAGCCACAGGAATCGTCCTGTATTCTGTTCCGATGACAAGATATGGCATCAAGTAGTCATTCCAGACCCACATAGTTTCGAGGATTGCGATTGTTATAGCAGTGCTCTTCAGCATGGGCAATACCACAGAGAAGAATGTCTTCACCGGTGTCGCACCATCAATCATGGCAGCTTCCTCAAGCGCTAATGGAATTGATTTGATGAATCCGCTGAACATGAATGTGCTCATACCGCAGCCAAAGCCCACATACAATATGATGATACCTACAGGGTTGTCGATATGGAGCATGTTTGCAAACTTGCTCATCGTGAACATGACCATCTGGAATGGAACGATGATTGAGAAAGCCAGCAGATAATAGATGATGCTCGTGACTTTTCCTTTCACTCTTGTGATGTACCAGGCAAGCATGCTGGTCAGGAGCAGGATGAAGAACACAGATGCGATTGTAATCCAGAGAGAGTAGCCAAATGCGCTGAAAAAGCTTATTCGTTCTACACCGTTTACGTAGTTGCTGACTCCTACAAAGCTCTGTTCGTTCGGCAGTTTGAATGCTCCAGTGCTGGAGATGAAGAGATTGCCTTTTACAGAGTTCATCAACACGATGAGAATCGGGAAGATGATAAATGCTGCGAAGACTAGAAGAATTACGAACAGAATCCATTTTGTGTATTTTCTTCCTACCTGTGCCATCAGTTCTCAACCTCCTTCTTTCTTGTCAATGCGAGCTGGATAAGAGCTATTGCTGCGACAAGAATCGTGAAGATCACAGCTTTTGCCTGTCCAACTCCTTCAAAGCCAGTTCGCGAGTAGAATGTATTGAAGATATTCAGCGCGAGCATCTCTGTCTGATGATTAGGAGCACCATTTGTAAGTGCAAGGTTCTGATCGTATAGTTTGAAGCCATTTGTAAGTGTCAGGAAGAGACAGATTGTGATACTTGGCATGACTGCAGGTATGATGATCTTGAAGAGAGTAGTGGGCCCGTTTGCCCCATCGATTGCGGCGGCTTCGAGCATGTCGCTGGAAACATTCTGGATAGCTGCGATATAGATGACCATCATATATCCAATGTTCTGCCAGTTCATCAGTATGACCAGTCCCCAGAAGCCATATGACGCATTGGATAGAAGTGTTTTCTCGAATGCTGCCAGAACGCCATTCAGCACAACTTGCCAGATCCATCCCAGAACTATACCTCCAATGAGGTTCGGCATGAAGAAGATGGTTCTGAATGCGTTTGTTCCAGGTACGTTCCTCGTCAGCGCAAGTGCGAGCGCGAACGCAATGATGTTTATCGTGATGACCGTGACTACTGTGAAGCCAAGAGTGAACCAGAATGCCTGTGTGAAATAATTATCTACAGTGAAAGCTCTCACATAGTTCTCGAATCCGACGAAAGTGGCATCTGTGATAGTAGTGAACTCACAGAAGGAAAGCACAAAGCCCCAGATCATCGGAATCAAAAACGCAAGAGAAAAGCATATAAGCGCTGGAAGCGCAAAAAGAGGGAAGTATTTTCTGATTGCTTTTTCCATAAAACACCTCGAATTGTGTTTGTTAAGAATAAAGCCGTCAAATCAGGGTTGAAATGACGGCTTGTATTTGGGCAGCAAATGCTATTATCTGCCTGTCAGCTCAGCTTCGCGTGCCCATGCATCGATTGCTATCTGTGTTACCTGATCCCAGGTATAGTTGCCATTGATGTATTCGAGCATTGCCTGTGCGAAGTCAGCCTTCCACTGCTCGGATGGAATTCCGTTGAATACCCATGGAATTGATGTGACGCCATCTTTGTTCATCCAGATGTTGACTTGCTTGGCAAGAGGATCTGATGGAACTTCATCTGCTGTGAAAGATGAGAACGGTGTTATGAACATCAGCTGGTTAGTGACGATATCCTTTCCTTCCGCGCTGCTGTAGAGCCATGTCAGGAATGTATCTGCGCCTTCAAGAGCTTCTGGAGAAGCGTTCTTGTTGAATGCGAGATAGTTTTCTGTTCCTACGTTGATGCCCTTTGCTTCTTCACCTTCAAGACCCATGTAGAGCGGCAGGAATTTGATATCAGTATCTGTTACAACGTTGCCCTGTGTGCCAAGAATCTGTGCAGCTGCCCAGTTTCCGTTCTGTACCATAGCAACCTGGCCAAGAGCGAACTCAGCCATGCTGTCAGCATCAGCTTTGGCACCAACCATTCCCTTCGGCGTGATTGAGTTGTTGAGATAGAGGTCGAAGATATTCTGGAAGTTCTTCGAATATGTGAAGCTGAACGTAGGAGCTGCCTGTGCTGTAGCGAGGTCCCCGAATTCAGCCTGGAGTACAGGGTTTACAAGGTGGGTCGTCCATCTCCACTCGGAACCAGGCATGAAAGATGTAGAAGAGAATACACCCTGAATTCCCAGTTCATCGAGGTGAGCTGTCATGTCTTCAACAACAGCTTTCAGCGTCTCGAAGTTTGTAATCTCTTCTGCGCTTGAGATGTCAACAGCTTTGTCTGGAAGAGCGAAGTACTTTCTCATGATTGCATCGTTGTAGATGATTCCGTAGCCTTCTACAGCATATGGGACAGCAACTACATTGCCATCAAGGGAGAGTGCCATGCCTTTGTCTGCCAGAAGATTGTAGAAATCTGTATCCTGAAGCGGTGCTACAGTATTTACGTTCTCTGCAATGCCTACAGGACCGTTAACCTGGAAGATTGTCGGTGGGGCAGACTTTGAAAGCTCGCTCCTGAGTGTTGACTGGTACTGGTTTGAGGCTGCTGTGACGACCTTCAGATCGTACTGAGGATATGCCGCCTCGAAAGCAGGTTCAACGACATCTGTATAGACGTCTGCGATTTCCGGCTTGAAATTGAGGAAGTAGATTTCGGTCTTTCCTGATGACTCTTTATCGCCACTGGCAAAGAGTCCGGAAAGAGCAAGTGCTGCGACAAGCATGATTGTCAAAGCTTTTTTCATACGTTTCTCCTTTTATCTCGTAATCTGGATTAGCCAGATTTTATCCTTTAACTAAACAGTAAATCGGTTTTGTTAACCGGTCAACAAAAAGTTTTGGGAAATTTCAAGCCAGCAGATTTTCTTATTCCGAACAGTACCAGTTATGAGTGACAACTTCGCAGCATTCAGATAAGATACTTACATTATGAATACCGAACTGGTTTATCAATTGATAATGATTGTCGTAGGTCTCGTATTGATTTACCTGGCAATCAAAAAAGGGATGGAGCCAACTCTACTCCTTCCAATGGGTTTCGGAGCGATTCTCGTAAACCTTCCAGGTTCAGTAATGCTTCAGGACAATGCGATCCTGCAGTGGCTGTACAATGTGGGTATCGAGAGCGCAGAAGCGTTCCCGCTTCTTCTCTTTATCGGAATCGGAGCAATGATTGATTTCGGTCCGCTTATTTCAAAGCCATGGCTTATCTTCATCGGAGCTGCAGGACAGGGTGGTATCTTCATTTCTATGATGATTGCTTCTCTCCTTGGCTTCCCTCTCAACGATGCCGCATCAATCGGAATCATCGGTGCAGCTGATGGCCCGACAGCAATCCTTGTTTCGCAGCGTCTTAACTCGAACTATATGGCAGCTATCCTCATCGTTGCATACTGCTATATGGCGCTTGTTCCTCTCATCCAGCCAGTCGTGCTCAAAGCGACGACGACAAAGAAAGAGAGAGCAATCCAGATGCACTATTCAGCATCATCTGTTTCCAAGACGACAAGGATTCTCTTTCCGATTGCTACAACAATAGTCTGTGGTCTCCTTGCACCGGATTCGGCTGCGCTTGTCGGTATGCTCATGTTCGGTAACCTCTTGAGAGAGTGTGGTGTTCTCGACAACCTCTCCAGAGCAGCTCAGGATATGCTTTCACCGCTTATCACACTGATGCTTGGTCTTGCTATTTCTCCGATGATGTCTGGACCTCAGCTTATCCAGCCGGAGACGCTGATGATCATGGCATTCGGCCTTGTAGCTTTCATCTTCGATACAGCTTGTGGTGTTGTCTTCCTTAAGATAGTCAATATCTTCCTGCCTAAGGACAAGAAGATCAACCCGCTTATCGGCGGTGCTGGAATCTCTGCATTCCCAATGTCTTCACGCGTTGTTCAGAAAGTTGGTATCGAGGCAAATAAGCAGAACCATCTTCTGCCATTCGCACTTGGTGCAAATGTGTCCGGCCAGATTGCATCTGTTCTTGCCGGAGGTCTTCTCATGTCCACATTGCTTCCGCATGTTACTAGCGTGACAAATGCGATTGCAGCGTTCGGCAATGTTCTCTGATGGAGGTTCAATATGATTGAAAGACTTGATTCAGCTGTAGTTGATGAGCTTCTTGCTAGCGGAGAACTGACAGAAGCACAGATTGATATGGTTGGCCAGATGTGTGCAGAAGGCGCTAAGCCATCGGAGATTGTCTCTGCTGTGCTCGATGAGAACTATCATGCAAGCGCATCTGTTGGCATTGGTTTTTCCAGCTGGGGACTTCTTGCAGGTGCTCTTGGCATTCTCTTTGTGGTTCTTGTTGTTCTCAATAAGGTTACAAGCAAGAAGAAAGATGATAATAACTGAGAAATTTTTCTCGTTTTCCTTGGAGGCTCTCTTCGGAGAGCTTCTTTTATTAATGGATTTTTCATGAACTTGGTTGACTGATTTTCCGCTCTTGCATAATGTTGTTCTGCACAGGGCTGTGTAGACTTGGAAAAGATGTCAACATGTTATCCATTCATTGGTTTATTAACTATAAGAGTCGTGCTGGCTTTTCGCTGAACGCCTGAAGCTTAAAAAGATGGTGGCGTGATTGTGCCAATTGCCGATGAGATGCTTGTTGATTCCACAGCAGCTAGAAGTGATGTATTAGTAATATATGGAATGAGATGGTTTTCGCTGTCTCTTCTGAAGAGAAGGAAAAATATGGATAACTCTCTAAGACTGAGAAAAGTACTGGAGGAGGGCTTATGCTGAAGACTCTGCTTTCCCGTGTCCGGGAATACAGGAAATACGCATTCATCACACCGCTTCTCATGGTTGGTGAAGTCGCGATGGAAGTCCTCATTCCTACGCTGATGGCTGTTATTATCGATACAGGCGTAAGTTCGAATGATATGAACTATGTGCTGAGAATAGGAGTGCTGATTGTCCTCGCGGCATTTCTCTCACTTTCATTCGGAGTCGCTGGGGCTTGGACGGCTTCAAAGGCTTCCGCAGGCTTTGCGACTAATATCAGAAAGGACTTGTATGCCTCAATTATGGATTTCTCGTTCGCTGATGTCGATAAATTCTCGACATCCTCTTTGATTACGAGGATGACAACTGATGTGCAGAACGTTCAGCAATCATTCCAGATGATGATCCGTATATGCGTCAGATCTCCAATCATGTTCATATTCGCAATCATTATGGTTTATCATAATGGCGGTGCGCTCTCGCTTGTGTTTGCAGTTGCGATTCCGATTGTTGCTGTATGCATCTTCCTGATTTTCCGTCGCACTTACTCATCATTTGGCAATGCTTTCCGCGGCTATGACTCGTTCAATAGGGTAGTGCAGGAGAATCTCAACGGTATCAGAACAGTCAAAGCATATGTCCGCGAAGAGGAACAGCTTGGCAAGTTCGCAGAAGCTTCCCAGACTATCCGCGATAATTTCAAGAAAGGCCAGACTATCATGGCGCTGATGAATCCGCTGATGATGACTGTCACATATTGCTGCATGATTGCGATTTCCTATGTCGGTGCCAGACTGATCAACGTAGGTCATATGGAGACAGGTGAGCTGATGAGCATCTATACATATACAGGACAGATACTCTCCTCGCTTGTCATGACAGGCATGGTCATCGTCATGCTCTCCATTGCCCATGCTTCGATGGTCCGTATAGCTGAAGTGCTCAATACTAAGACCTCCATGGATCCAAATCCTGAAGGAGAGAAGACTGTCAAAGATGGCTCTATCATATTTGACCATGTCTCCTTCGGTTATGGTAAATCATCGAAGGTTCTTGATGATATCAATCTGAAGATTGAGAGTGGACAGATGATTGGTGTTATCGGCAATACAGGTTCTGGCAAGACTTCGCTGATTTCACTTATAGCTCGCCTCTATGATGTCTCTTCCGGTTCTGTCAAAGTCGGAGGAAGGGATGTGCGTGAATACAATCTTGAAGCGTTGCGCAATGAAGTTTCCGTCGTGCTTCAGAAAAACACGCTCTTTTCTGGAACTGTAGCAGAGAACTTGAGATGGGGTAATCCTGAGGCTACGGATGCGGAGATCAAAGCCGCTTGCGATATAGCATCCGCATCTCCTTTCGTGGAAGCTATGGCAGATGGTTATAACAGCCACGTGGAACAGGGTGGCACGAACTTCTCTGGTGGACAGAGACAGAGACTCTGCATTGCCAGAGCATTGCTGAAAAAACCTAAGATCCTCATCATGGATGATTCCACTTCGGCAGTCGATACTGCTACGGATTCGCAGATAAGAAAGGCGTTGAGGGAGGATGTTAAGGATTTGACGAAGATAATCATCAGCCAGAGGCTTTCTTCTGTAATGGACGCAGATCAGATCATTGTGATGAACAATGGACGTATTCAGGATGTGGGAACGCATGCTGAGCTTCTGGAGCGCAATGCTGATTATCGCGATCTTTATGATACGCAGACGAGAGGAGGTAACCTCGATGATTAGGGGACGCAATGCCGGAGGGGCAAGAGCCAAGGATCCGAAGAAAGCGCTGAAGCGTGTTCTCTCCATCGTCTTTGGTGACCGTAAAGGCCAATTCGTATTTATTGTCGTTTGCATTCTGATTTCTGCTTTCTCGATAGTCTATTCATCGAATTTCCTGGGGCAGTTCATAGATCAGTATGTTACACCGCTTATCGGAGTTGAAAATCCTGATTGGAAACCTGTGATGATGTCACTTTTGCAATTCGCTATGATTGTAAGCGTTTCCGTTGTTTTCAATTACCTTCTCTCCCGTACGATGGTGAGTATTTCGCAGGATACGCTTTATTCAATACGTATCAAAATGTTCAAGAAGCTTGATTCGCTTCCTCTCTCGTATTTCGATCAGAATCAGCACGGAACGATCATGTCTCGCTTCTCGAATGATACAGACACGCTCAATCAGTTCATCTCCAATTCGCTTGTGCAGCTCATGCAAGCGATGATTACGCTTGTGATGGTCTTTGTATCGATGCTTATCAACTCAGTACCGCTGACAGTCGCTGTCGTACTTTTTGCGCTGCTGACGCTGAAAGCTTCTAGCACAATCGCCAAATTCTCAGGTCGTCAGTTCGCGAAACAGCAGGCAGATCTTGGAGATGTCAATGGTTTTATTGAGGAGATGATGAATGGTCAGCGTGTCATAAAAGTCTTCTGCCATGAAGGTCAGAGCAAAGAGGATTTCAACACACTCAACGAGAAGCTTCGGACATCTATGACGAAAGGCAACGCTCTTGCCAATGCTATGGGACCTGTGACGATGAATATCGGCAATATACAGTATGTTGCCCTCGTTATCCTTGGAGCTGTGATTGTCATTCTCACTGGTGGAGCAACTTCTGGATATACGCTTGGTCTTCTGGCCGCATTCCTGCAACTTTCACGTTCATTCTCAAACAATGTCAATCAGATATCACAGCAGATGAACATGGTTCTTCTTGCACTTGCTGGTGCTGAGAGAATCTTCGATCTCCTGGATGAGGAAAGCGAAGTCGATGATGGCTATGTAAGACTTGTCAACACCACTACCGATGAGAATGGCAATATCATGGAAAGTGATGAGAGGACAGGACAGTGGGCATGGAAGCATCCTCATCATGATGGAAGCCCTATCACGTACACACCTCTCAAAGGTGATATCGTTATGGTCGATGTTGATTTCGGTTATGTGCCCGATAAGATGGTCCTTCATGATATCTCGCTATACGCAAAACCTGGGCAGAAGATAGCTTTCGTCGGTTCGACAGGAGCTGGAAAGACTACGATCACGAATCTTCTGAACCGCTTTTATGATATACAGGATGGCAAGATCAGGTTCGATGGCATCAATATCAATAAAATAAAGAAGGATGACTTGAGGCATTCCCTTGGAATGATTCTCCAGGATACGAACCTTTTTACAGGAACAATCAAGGAGAACATCAAGTTCGGCAAGCTCGATGCCACGGATGAGGAAGTCATCGCTGCTGCCAAGCTGGCTAATGCCCATGATTTCATCATGATGATGCCTGATGGTTATGACACGATGCTCACAAACAATGGCGAGAGCCTCTCACAGGGGCAGAGACAGCTTCTATCCATCGCTAGAGCCGCAATAGCGGATCCTCCTGTACTTGTCATGGATGAAGCTACATCATCAATCGATACACATACAGAGGCGCTTGTGCAAAGCGGTATGGATAAGCTGATGGAAGGACGTACAGTCTTTGTCATCGCGCATCGTCTTTCCACTGTGTGCAACTCCAATGCTATCATGGTACTTGACCATGGACGTATCATAGAGCGTGGCGATCACGATTCGCTAATTGCTCAACATGGTGTTTACTATAAGCTCTATACAGGTGCTGTAGAGCTTGAATAATGGAGTGCGGGGCTCATGATTGGGCCCCGTTCTAGATAGGGAATTGTCATTGTATGTATCTAATCGTGATATGTAATTTTAAGGTTTAATTCAATTATCTTTCTCCTCCACCTTGGTACATCTCTTGCCTTCAAGTTTGCAGCTTTGCTCTGACTTTTATACGTGTTGAATCAAAATAGAATCTAACCATAGGACTGTGAAAATCAAAAATCAGAATCTAACCGTAAGGTTATCAATTCCAGTAGCTGTAAGTCCTTTGCGTCATGGCCAGAAAGTCCATCTGGCCATGCA
>JADIMT010000015.1 GCA_017694595.1 Candidatus Ornithospirochaeta stercoripullorum
GCTTCTATAACTCGGTTATGGGTACTTGGCTCTGTACCGACAATCACTCTGTTATTCTCCGGATCGAGTGCAATCACATACAACGCTTCGCTATATGCAATCCCCAGTCCTTTCCTCTGTCCGATTGTATAGTGCCAAAATCCTTTATGATGCCCGATGACGCGGCCATCTTCAGTGACAATCTCCCCATCTTTGTCTTCAGCTGAAAGCAAATCAGTGTAGTCCCCGCCATAGAAATCCTGGCTTTCCCTCTCGCCTTTCTCATGGAAGCCCATCGCTTCATCTATTTCCCGTACTTCAGTTTTCAGATAATCTCCTAGCGGAAAAATCACTGCAGAAAGCTGAGACTGGGAGAGCCTGGAAAGAAAATAGCTCTGGTCCTTCTTCTCATCCCGGGCTTTTCGCAATGCATAGCGGCCAGTAGCAAGCCTTTCGACTTTTGCATAGTGACCAGTTGCAAAGTAATCGAAATCAAGAATCGTGTGAGCATATTCAACCATTGCTCCGAACTTCACTTTCTGATTGCACCAGATACATGGATTAGGAGTGTGTCCAGACATGTACTCCGAACGGAAATTATCGAGAACTGCGCTCTCAAACAATGCAGAGCAATCAACGATATGATGTTCAATCCCGATTATCTCCGACACCTTCTTGATATTCTCCAAGTCTTTTGATTTATCAGGATTGTAGCAACTTCCAGGAGAAGCTGGCACCGGATATGGTGAATCCGCACGCCAGATAAGCATGGTGATACCTGCAACATCATAGCCTTCTTTCTTCAGCAGATAAGCAGCAACGGAAGAATCAATTCCTCCAGACATTCCAACAAGTACTTTCACATCTCATGATACTACCATACATCAAAAAATAGGGCTATCAGAAAAAAAATGGGGCAATTTTATCAAATGGGTTAGCAAAAGCTAACTTATATGCTATCATTATTCTAACCGGCAGAGCCGGGCACGTAAAATCCTTCTCTCGGCCCGGTTCTGTTATTCTTTTTTACATATGCAGACATAAAAAGCTAAATGGGCTCCTGACGAACTGTACAAAACAGAAACTTCATTCACCCTGATTGCAAATTGGTAAAGTGACAGTAAAAGTACTGCCTTCCCCTTCCCTGCTTATGACTTCGATATCACCACCATGAAGCTTCACAAGTTCTTTTGCTATCGGAAGGCCAAGGCCCGCACCTGCTTCCTCATCTCCGCGCGCTGGATCAGCCTGATAAAACCTATCCCAGATTCTGGCAAGTGATGAAGAACTCATGCCAATACCATTGTCTTCTACAGAGAATTCAGCCAAATCATCCCTTTTTCTAATTCTTATGATAACCATCCCGTCATCTTTGCCATATGTGATGGCGTTGGAGAGAAGATTGATCAGAACACGTGTAATCATTCCTTGATCTGCTTGCAAAATCACATCAGATTCTTTTTTTTGATAAAGTTTTATATTCTTCCTTTCAGCTTTCTCTTCCATAGTCTGTATAACAAGTTCACAGAGCTCAGAAAGATCAAAGCTCTCAAAATGAGGCGTAAGCGTACCTTTGTCAGACCGAGCAAGCGAAAGCAATTCTGAAACAAGCCTCGACATCTTTCCGGCTTGCCTTGAAATGACAGAAAGGGCTTCCTCGACCTTTTCTTCCTCACCAATATGGTTGGCAGCATAATCTGCTTCAGCGATGATTACAGAAATAGGAGTGCGAAGCTCATGGGAAGCATCTGAAGTGAACTGTTTCTCTTTGACAAAAGCTTCCTCGATACGTTCAAGCATACTATCGAAGGCAGAGGCCATCTGATGTATCTCATCGCTTCCTTCTCCTAGTGCAATCCGCTTGGATAAATCCTCGGATCCTGCAATCTGCCCAGCTGTAACAATAACATTCTGAACAGGCTTCAATGATCTTTTGACAATAAAGTATCCACCCGATGCGGCAAGAATCACCATCAATGGAAGTACAATGAGCATGAAACTCTCTATAGAAGCAGAGAAAACAGAAACATCATAGCTTCTGACAGCCCCTCGAATGAAATATCCGTCCCGCAGCGAAAAATCCAGAATCAACCATGAACCATCTAGTCCTGCTATCTCCCTTACACTGCCATCCACAAAGGCTTGTGAAGGCAACTCTGCTGGGTACCTGCCCATAGCCAGCTCCTCCATCGCCCAGACAGAGATGTAAATACCATCATCGATGAAATCAAAGTCATCATCCACCATGATATTTCCATTTCTTACCCGCACATCTTCTGCAGCATCATGGACAGCTTCCTCTAACTCTGAAATAGCTTCATAGCGGAGCATAGCTCCACCAGCGCTTAGCATGATGACAAAAGCAATCGCGACAAGAACAGCCATCCAAAGCGTGTACCAGATAACAATACGCTTCTTTATAGTCACACATTCCCCCTGCCTATCATATAGCCAGAACCTCTGATGGTATGTATGAGCTTCTCATCATATCCATCATCAATCTTTCTTCTCAGATATCTGATATAAACATCAATGACATTGGATTCTCCATCATAATCCCAAGACCAAGCATGTTCTCTAATGCTCTCTCTGCTAAGGACAATATCTGCATTACGCATAAGATACTCAAGAATGGAGAACTCTCTTGAGCTTAGCTCTATATTCTTTCCACCTCTGGAAGCTTTATGTGAAGCGACATCAAGCATCAGATCTCCAACACGGAGAACGGAAGAACGGACAGTTCCTCTCCTGCGGGAGATAACACGCATCCTTGCAAGAAGCTCCTGGAATGAGAATGGCTTAACGAGATAATCATCAGCACCGCCATCGAGACCTGTCACTCTATCAGAAATAGAATCACGTGCTGTCAGGAAAAGCACTGGAGAGCTGCCTCCCTCTTCTCTGTATTTTCTCAGTACTTCAAAACCATCCATATGCGGCATCATAACATCAAGAAGGACAACATCATAATCAGTGGCTCTTAGATACTCCAACGCTGTCCTACCATCATAGACTGAATCTGTAGCATAATCCTCATCAGCAAGTCTTTTCGCAATAACAGCATTAAGTTCGCGTTCATCTTCTGCTATCAAAACTCTCATATACGCTCCACTATCATATTATCAGAGAGAAAGATTAGAAAAACATTAGAATGGAACTATAATGTAATTATGAACACATTCAACATTAGCCGTGCAAAGCTTAGAGAATCAAATGTGGAAGTCTTCAGAGACACAATGGACAGAATCAAAACAATACCAAAGCTATGGGAAAAAGCTGAGATGAACAGGAGGGATACCATCTTTTTCCCTCCTGAAAAAGAAATAGATCCATTACAACCACGATATGAAAAGCAAAGTGCAATCATAGTTTCAGGGAAAAGAACAGCAGAAGCAGCTATGAACTATAGAGGCAAGCATATCGCGCTGCTTAATTTTGCCTCCGCTTGGACACCTGGAGGAGGAGTGCTCTCTGGCAGCAGCGCCCAGGAGGAAAGCCTTTGCAGGATTTCAACACTTTATCCTGCACTTCAGGGCAACCCTCTATCAGCGCCATTTTATGATTACCATCACTCGCTATCATCATATGATTATTCGGATGCAGTGCTCTTCACGCCAGATGTAATATTCTTCAAAAGCGACGGAACTATCCCTGAAATGCTTGACGAGGAAGACTGGCTCCATGCAGATGTCATCACATCTGCAGCTCCAAATCTCCAATACGAACGATGGAATGAAATGACGAAAGCACGTCAAGAGGAGATAAGGAATCTCTTTCTTTCCAGAATAGATAGGATTCTCACCATTGCAGCTTCTGCGCAAGCAGATGTGCTTATACTCGGCGCTTTTGGCTGCGGTGCTTTTCACAATCCACCCGATGTTGTGGCGAAATGCTTCAAAGATGTCATTCAATCCTATAGCCACTACTTTGAGACTATAGAGTTTGCAGTCTTCACTACACCTCTGGATGATTCCAATTATCGCGTTTTCAAAGCAACGCTACATACATAATTCAGATTTGCAAATGTGGAAAGCATATTATGTCTCCAATGTATACAGGAGATTCACCAGATATATGCTTAATCGCTTCAATTAATAGAGAATGACTATTTGTATCTCAAAGATTGCTTTCACGGAGCATCCATTAAAACGTCTAGCAGAAATCATCAAACCGCTTTCACGACTGCAAAAAACGCATTTTCTCAATATACACACCTTGCTTTCCAAATAAACAGAACTGATACAACATAATCATATTTTTATATTACAAAGAGTTACGAAAAAATAATAAATTTTTATCATAAAATACAAAAAGCTATTGACATATTACGGGGATTTCTGCAAAATTATCCACGCTTGTGGGAGTAGCGAAGCTGGTTATCGCGCTGGCCTGTCACGCCGGAGATCGCGGGTTCGAGCCCCGTCTCTCACGTCATTGAATAAGTCCTTGCACCGCAAGGACTTATTTCATTTTACGAGAGTCTTGATTTGGCAAATTTAAACCATATTTGAACCAAATTTAGACCAATTGAGAGTCGGACTTCCGCCTTTTGCAACACATATTCCAAAACTAAGTACTACTTACGACGCATTTTCCACAGTAAAACTAGCATAGGAGCGAAGTATGAAGTACAGGAGGAAGTACACTTTATTCACCCTGAAGAACAGAAAAGGAAAGCCTGTCTGGTATTTCCGAATTTACCTGCCTGATGGCACCCGCAGATCCAAGACAACAGGTTGCAATTCTCGGGAGAAGGCAATGAAGTATGTCGAGGAGCTTCTCGAAGATGAAACCATGCTCCGGAAAGTCTTTGAATCCGACCTCGTTGTTGCAATTGACAGTTCCCATTCTCTTATCCAGACGACCATCCGTGAAACGCCCAGGGACTCTATCACTTTCGAGGAATTCGCCTCCCCCTGGTGGCATTGGGATACTTGTCCATATGTTCTTGCAAGAAGAGCAGCCGGCACAGAGAGGCATCCAGGCATCAAACAAAGCTATGTGAAGAGCTGCGAGATGTGGACTCGCAGATATCTGATTCCTTACTTCGGAAAATACAAGCTCCAGGATATCAGCGTAGATATGATCAACACCTTCTGGCAGGTACTGAAGGACAAACATGACCTATCTCCGAAGTCAATCAACAACATCAGATCCGTTTTCATCATCATGATGAAGGAAGCGGTCTCAAAAGGTCTCATAGAAAGGAATCCAGTGGAAATGACAATCTCAAGGACAGTTGACAAGAAGAAACAGGAACTTCTCACTGATGATGAGTGTGCAAGGCTCTTCGATGTCGAGAGAATCAAGGATCTATGGAATGACAGAATCGTCTATTACGTCTACAGCTTCGTGGCAGGGCTTACAGGATTGAGGGCTGGTGAACTGCTTGCCCTGACAATCAACGAAGTGTTCCCGAACAAGATCGTTGTGAAGAGAAGCTACAACGAATCCTATGGCATGACTACGACAAAGACTTCAGAAGAGCGAGTCGTTCCCATCACCGATGAGATTTACCGCTATCTCTATGTAGCCTGGCAAAGCCATCCCAATGATGAGAATGATTTCATCTTCTCCTTTGACGGCAAGAAGCCGATGAATGAAGGAAGAGCAAGAGCTGCGTTCTACAAGGCCATGGAGAAAATCGGCATCTCGGAAGCCGAAAGGAAGAGGCGTGGAATCACATTCCATTCCTGGAGACATAAATTCACAACGGATTGCGTCAAGTCGAACATGCATCCGGAGAAGATCATGGCGCTTACTGGCCACAAGTCAGCCGAGATGCTTCTCCGCTATACCGACCTCAACGCAGAAAAGGATCTTTCCGACCAGATTCAGGAAATCCAGGAAAGCAAGAGCAGGAGGATTATCGGCATGAATGGGTGAAAATGAGTTTTCCACAGGTAGCAGTGCCCCTACTACTGAAATTTCTATTTTTCTATTGCTACTACTATACACGCGCGCGCATTATGCGAGGCTCGCTACTCAAAAGGTACGCTGTTTTACCCAAAAGGTACGCCATCATTACTCAAAAGGTACGCTCCTCGCTACTCAAAAGGTACGCTGAAAACTTCTGTTTTCCACAGGCAGAATGTGAATAACTCATGCCTTCACAACAGAAGATTTTGATTGAATTAAAATAGCGAATATGCTATATTTCAGGAGGAGATAGGTGCTCACAAGAACACTGATCTACAAAGACAGGAAAGGTAGACAGCCCGTGCTTGAATTCATGAAAGAACTGGCTGCCTCATCTGGCAAGGATGCAAGGATCAATCTCAAGAAGATCGGCTCTTACATCACACTGCTTGATAAGAACGGACTCTCCATAGGAGAACCCTACATCAAGCATCTGAAAGGCGAGATATGGGAACTCAGACCGCTGAGAAACAGGATTCTCTTCGCTGCTCTTGTTGAAGGAAAGTTCGTACTGCTTCATGTTTTTCTCAAGAAGACGCAGAAGACACCAGTTGCTGAAATTGAGAAGGC
The DNA here is from genome assembly GCA_017694595.1 of Candidatus Ornithospirochaeta stercoripullorum. GTDB lineage: Bacteria > Spirochaetota > Spirochaetia > Sphaerochaetales > Sphaerochaetaceae > Ornithospirochaeta > Ornithospirochaeta stercoripullorum. The sequence goes on from JADIMT010000015.1 coordinate 6,469, forward strand.
GGAGCGAGAACTGGAAGACTTCAGAAGGAGGTTTGAATCATGAAAGATGAAATCAGGAAATACGGCAGCTCTGTCGGCGATGATATCAACGAGGTCTTTGACAAGCTTTTCACAAAAGATGAAAAGGCAGAGATTGATGTCGAAGTCCAGCTGATGGAAGAGATGATCAAGGCAAGGAAGGAGAAAGGCCTCACGCAGAAGGAGCTTGGAAAGCTCTGTGGACTTCCTCAGTCATCCATTGCCAGGATCGAGAACGGCACATTCTCCCCTTCGATATCGACAGTAACAAGAGTGCTCTCCGCTCTTGGCAAGAGACTGTACGTCGGGAATATGACCTAGATGGCAGCAAACACATTCAAATACGAGCTCGTAATACTTGACCCTTCTCTGCACAAATACATTGAAGCCACAGAGGAGACAGAAACATTCATCCAGGCAGTCTACAATGTCCTGATGAAAGACAAGAAACTCTGTAGCAAGAGGCTGTCAATCTATTGTCGGAAACCCAAATCTGGAGACTTGCAGTACATGGCAAGATTCGACGGAACGTCTTCCCGTAGCAGAGGATGGGAATCTTACAGCCACATCATCGAACTCTCAAACGGTATGCAGTACTACCTCACAGACGAGAGATTTGAGCTTCTTTAAGAAATTTGTCAAATTCATGCAATTTTAATTTGACAAAATAGACAAATTCATTTTATTCTCAGATTGAGAAACATGAGGTGCAACATTTGCAATCATGTTCCACCTTCTGAAAATAGCCGTCAAAGTCACTTAGTTGCTAACTTTGTAGGCAAATATGCCGGAAACGAGTTACTTAGTTTTTTCCTAAGTACCATTCTATAACGACAAAAAAATCATTTCAACCACTTTTCATCGAGCACCTCCATAGCCTTTCTCATATCATCAATCTGAGGATGACAGTAAAGGTTTATCGTTATAGTCGGATTGGCATGTCCCATGATCTTGCACAGCGTCGCTGGATCGATATTGCATGTGATGCACTTCGTTCCGAACGTATGGCGCAATGTATGGAATGTAAGCTTCCTGATACCCTGCTGATCAAGAAACCTGTAGTAGAAATCCCTGAGAGACTTTGCCTCAAGTGGCTTCGTCTTGCCAGACAATACATACAGTCCTTTGCTCTCTTCCGGATGGATTGCAGTAAGAATATTCTTCATTGTCGTCGTCATCGGAATCTTCCTGCGAGAGTTCTCAGTTTTGGGAGTATCAATCAGAATCCGGCTCTTCTTGGATGAGTCCTCGGTGGGTTCATAAATCCTCTGAAGGGTTGCCTCGATAGTGATCAGATTCTCCTTCATATCCACCGAATCCCACATCAAAGCGCATATTTCCCCTATTCTCATGCCACAAAGAAGGCCAAGAGCTATTCCCGCAGTACGCTCTGTGATGTTCCTCAGAATCGCCTTGAGAATGATGCTCTGCTCCTCAGGAGTGAACACCTCATGAATGCGGGATCCTACTTTCGGAACTTCCAGCTCATCAAAAAGCGGAACGGGAATACGGTTCTTCTTGCAATAAGCCTTGATGGAAGATTTCGTGACACGGAGGATCTCTGCTACGGATTTCTCCGACAGTTCTCCTCCAGTTTTTCGGTTACCTTCCGATGCCCATACATCGATGGCATCTTGCAGACATCCATCGTCAATCTTCTCAATTTCCAGACTTCCCAGAAGTGGGACTATGTGCGTGGAAATGAGCAACGAATAACTTGATATTGTCGAATCTTTGGTCTTCACCTGCTTGGCTTTCAACCACAGATTCAACCAGTCGCTGTACTTCATTTTTCCTCAGTACCTCCATTCCGTCAATTTTACACAAAGTTAGCAACTATATGCAGTGAGGGGTTGAATGGAAGGATTACTGACAACAAAACAATACTGTGAAAAGGAGCAGATCAACAGAACAACACTATGGCGTTGGGTAGCCAAGGGGAAGGTCATCCAGTACAAGGATCCCATCAGTGGCTACTCCTACTACAGGGATATCGAGGAGAAACTCCTCTCGATCAAGGAAGTCTGTTACCGCCTGGGAATCTCTGACAAGACTCTCAGGAATTATGTGAAGACAGGCAAGATCAAGACCGATCCTTACTTCACGAAGAAGTTCAGCGAAAAGGAAGTTGAACGTTTCGAGAAAGCCCGAAGGGAATCTCTCATCAGGGTGGAACCAATAACAGCTCATCACAGAGGTCGATGATGGACAAGAGTGGACAGGAACTGGGATTCTACAACTCAAGCTTTGTCTGTTTTCCTCTCCCAAAACAGGCCGTAGGCAATTCATACACGCATGAACTGTCATTGGGCACTCTGTCCTTCTCATCTATGACAGAAGTGCCATACGGCCTCTATGCCCGCCTTGCCCTGATTTCCATGACGAACCTCGCATTCAGAAGCAAGGAAAGCGTTATCACATCATTCACACTCTACAGCCTTCTCAGTGCACTCCGATACGCAAAGCCTACTGGTAAGCAACTTGAGAAATTCGCCCACCAGCTTGAGAACTGGAGCTCAACACTCATTTCTCTCCGATACGAGGAAGAAACACGGACATCAATCCAGAATCTGCTTCTTGTTGATTCAGCGGAGTTCAGGCTTGAGAAGGATCTCGAAGACAATATGCATGTCTACCTGTCCCTCACTGAGAAGGGAAAAGACTTCCTTCAGAAATCATCTTTTCCGATGCCCCTTGATGCTTTGCAGAAGATAACCCACGCATTCGATTTCGACACGCTGGCATGGCTCATTTCGTCCATCTATCAGGTATCCAAGAAAGATGAACCAAGACTGATTGCATGGCCTCATCTGTGCAACCAGTTCCACATAACACCGAACAACTTTCCACGATTCAAAACCAGCTTTGGCAAATCGCTGTTCCGAGTACAGCAGTCGTTCTACCCAGGAGCCAAGATCTACAGGGTTCCTGATGGAATCGTCGTCGAAAAATCCCCACTCCTCACGAAGGAAAGGAAAAGCAACGTCCTGATGTTGCCATCGCTTTAGGAGGAAGCATGAACGTATATCACCCGACAGACACGGTCACAGAATTATCAAAGGACACTTTCGGCTACGAACCTGTCCAATATCTCGCAAAGCAGCTTTTCGGCCTGGCAGAGAAATCAGTGTTCACCCAGATTGCCACACCACTCGATCCGAGAGGCTACCTGGATCTCTATGGAGAAGACCCCGAACAGGAACATGAACTGGGAACCGACAGGCAAGGATTCAGGTATCACGCCCTGGCATGTTACTTCGACCACATCTCATTCATCCTCGAAGGTGACATCGACTGCATCCTGACCCCTGAAAAGCAGGGCATCCGGCTTCAGATTGTCAACGAGGGAGCTGAGGATCCGCTCGTCGAGAAGCACATCCATACAAGAGATGACCTAATCAATGTGATAGCAAACTATCTGTCCATTGCAGAGAAAGAAGAGGCTGAAGAGAGATGACATACCAGGAATACATGAATCTCCTTCAGACGAAGGTCATCGACATTCTCAACAGAGGCATCAACCCATGGCAAGTCGAGGAGAGAGCCCGCAACGGCATATCCGACCGATATTACAGCGGCGCAAATGCCCTGATGCTGAACATATCCTCTCTTCTCTTCCACGAAGGTGACATGCGCTGGTATACACTCAACCAGGCGAACAAGATAGGAAGCCACGTTATAAAGGGGCAGAAGGCCACACCTGCCTATTTCTTCCAGAACACAGTCGAAAGGCCGAAGAAGGATGAGGACGGAAACATCGTCAAGGATAAAAACGGCCTGATTGTCTACGAAACAGTCAGGATTCCGCCGATCTTCAAGGTCTATTACGTATTCAATGCAAGACAGCTCGATCCTGTTCCTCCAAGAAAGGATGTGAAGCATGACACGACATATGACAAAAATCTGGCAGAGACAATGCTGTCGAACAGTCCTGTCAGCCTCAACTACGTGCCGAATCCCAAACAAGTTCCGTCTTATCGTCTAGGAACGGACGAGATTACCATGCCCCTCAAATCGACATTTCTGGATGAGACGGAGTTCTTCTCCACTGCATTCCACGAGATGGCTCACTCAACTGGAGCCATAAATCGGCTTGCTAGAAAGATTGAAAATCCATTTGGTAACGAACCATACGCAATTGAAGAGCTTGTCGCCGAGATCACAGCACTCAGCCTCTGCGAAGACTGCAACATGAAATACACCAACACGACCTCCGCAGACTACATAGCCTCATGGCTACAGGCAATAAAAGATCCCGACTTCAGGCTCTCTTCGATATACAGCGCTGTTTCAAAGGCAGCCAGATTCCTTGAGCATCCTGAAGACAGAACAAGGCTCATTGCACAGGTAAGAAACAACGAGGATGAGCTTCTTCTTTTCAATGGTGAGAAGTATCTCCATCTTCAGCGAAGCTACTCCGATGAGGAGCCTTGGGACTACACAATCTACGACAAGGATCTCAAGGATCTTGATGGAGGGCGTTTTGGAAAGGAAGGTCTGAAGACATCCGATGCCATCGACCAGATATCCCAGTATCACGACCTTGACCCGTCAACATGGACAAGGGTTGAACTCAGCAAACTGGACAGGGCTGAAGAGCCTTCAGTGGTTGCAGAGACTCCTGTTCCTCCTGTCGCAGAACCAAAAGAAGAACCAAAGCCCGCTGCAAAGCAGGAAGAACTGCATATGACTCCCGTCATACGCTTCACATACTCGGACAACTACAGAGTCCCGATAAACAAGGACATGACGATTGCAGAAGCTGACAAGCTGCTTGCTTCGCTCAATGAGGATGCCCGGAGATACGAGGAGACAATCCCGACCAAATTCAACATCACCGTTGCAATCAACGGGAAAGAAGAGGAATGTCCTGGCAGATATGTCATCGGACAAGACAGCGGAACGATTTTCGAGCACCTGTCAAAAGAGAATGAGATATTCCTGACAAACAAGAGACTTCAGGAGAACGTCAAAAGAAAGCATGGCGATGAGAACTTCTCGAAGATTCTTGATCTGGAGAACCT
>JADIMT010000097.1 GCA_017694595.1 Candidatus Ornithospirochaeta stercoripullorum
ATAGCTCCGTATTGGGTTCTCTCAAGTTCCCTTCTTTCATCGATTTCCTTCTCCCGGCACATGAATAACCCCACTTCCATGGTATCTTTCTCCCCGTGCCGTAGCTTTTCCTCCTTACTCGAAGATTCATCTGTTCGGCCCTTCGCCATCTCTCTTATGGCTATTATGGCCTCTGCTGACTTCTCACAGTTCGTTGTTACTGCGCTGTCATAAGCGATATTGCAGCCTCGGCGCCTGTGAGACCTCCCCCGTTAAGAACATTGACCTTCCTCGCATATAGCCTCCGCATTTACTCTTCAAGCCCAGTTCTGGATTTCGCCTTATTTTGCAGACTCATCCGCTTGATTCAGCCTTATATGCGGTTTCTGTCCGTAGGCCCGCGATTTTGCCTCCTGCTTCCTTCAGACCCTGCCTCACGACAAAGCCCTTGCTCTTGGCTAACGATTATAGATAGAGATTTATTATTCTTTACCCGAACTGTTCTCGCAGTGGACTTTCACCACCAAGTCAACGCCCATGCAGGGCAAACAAAATAAGAAAGGCAGCCCGCAGACTGCCTTTCTTCATTGTTCTATCTGACTTGTCAGATTGTCTCGCCGAGAACCTCGCCACATCTCTGATAGAATGCAAGTCTTTCCTTTGCATCCTCAGCAGCTGCTGCGAAAAGCTCATCAGCATGCTCTGGGTTCGTCTTGTAGAGAGAGGCATATCTTGTCTCGCCCTTGATGAACTCCTCGTAATCTGCTGTAGCAGGCTTTGTCTCCCACATGAATCTCTTTCCAGCCTCGAGGCGTGGATCGAAGCGATAGAGTGGCCAGTAACCAGCTTCAACAGCCTTCTTAGCCTCAACCTGAGAGTATCTCATGTTGATACCATGGTTGATACATGGTGCGTAGCAGAAGACGATTGATGGTCCGTTATAAGATACAGCTTCCTGCAGAGCCTTCTGAGCCTGGAGTCTGTTGTATCCAAGAGCAATGGAAGCAACATATGCATGGCCGTAGCTCATCATCATGAAGCCCATGTTCTTCTTACCAACCTTCTTACCTGCATTAGCAAACTTAGCAACAGCAGCCATTGGTGTAGACTTGGAAGCCTGTCCACCTGTATTGGAGTAAACCTCAGTATCCAGAACAAGAATTGTCACGTTCTTGCCAGATGCTACAACATGGTCAACACCGCCGAATCCGATATCATAAGCCCAACCATCACCACCGATGATGATGACATCCTTCTCTGAGAAGTAATCCTGGAGCTCGATGATCTTGTCGAGAAGCACCTGTGCCTCAGCATCTGCAGCCTTCTCTGTAGCAAGAACAGCCTGAACTTCCTTCTGAGCTGTGATAGAAGCCTCAGTGATGTCATCCCAGAGTGAGTAGCACTTCTCAATAGCTGCTTTGAGAGCATCTGAGCATCCTTTTGCAAGGAGAGCGTCACACTTCATTCTGAGAAGAGTTCTGTTGGAATCGACAGCAAGGCGCATACCGAGACCATATTCAGCATTGTCCTCGAACAGTGAGTTGCCCCAAGCTGGTCCACGTCCATCAGCCCTCTTTGTATAAGGAATTGTCGGGAATGTACCAGAATAGATTGAGGAACAACCTGTTGCATTAGCAATAACTGCTCTCTCTCCACAGATCTGTGAAAGCATCTTCACATATGGAGTCTCTCCACAACCAGCACATGCGCCAGAGAACTCAAAGAGTGGCTGCTTGAACTGCAGACCCTTGACTGTGTTCATGTTGAGGCCATCGAGGTTGTCATATGTAAGACATTCGAAGAATGTGCAGTTCTCGATCTCGCCATTAGCTCTCTCTTCTGCGATTGGCTTGAGCTCAAGTGCCTTCTCCTTAGCAGGACATGCTTCTACACAAACACCACATCCCTGGCAGTCCTCTGTATAAACCTGAATCTTGAAGAGCAGGTTCTTGTCATTCTTTGTATTTGACTTGATAGCATGGAATGTCGCAGGTGCCTTCTCCATATCTTCTGGAGTAATCTGCTTAGCGCGGATAGCTGCATGTGGACAGGACTGTACACACTGGTTGCACTGGATACACTTTGTGCTGTCCCAATGTGGAACATATGCTGCAACGCCTCTCTTCTCAAGCTTAGCTGTACCTGTTGGGAGCTTGCCATCGAAAGACATCTGAGAAACAGGGATATCATTGCCTTCAAGGTGCATGATGCGCTCAATGACATTCTTTGTGAAATCATCTGCATCATCTGGAACAAGCTTCTTAGGCTCATAGCTCTTTGTGATAGTTGCTGGAACCTTGACTTCTACAAGTGCTGCACTTGCTGCGTCTACTGCTGCCCAGTTCTTGTTGACAACTTCCTCGCCCTTCTTGAGGAATGTCTTCTTGATGTACTTCTTGATCAGGTCAATAGCCTCTGTCTCAGGAAGAACATTAGCAATCTTGAAGAATGCAGCCTGCATAACAGTATTGATTCTCGAACCAAGACCTACGCTTCTAGCAATGTCGAGAGCATCGATGTTGTAGAAGTGGAGATGCTTGTTGATAATCTGCTCCTGCATTTCCTTTGTAAGATGCTCGAAAACTTCATCGGAAGGAATCTGGCTGTTGAGAAGGAATACACCACCATCTTTGAGAGCTGAGAGCATATCATAGCGGCCGATATAAGCTGGATTGTGGCATGCGACAAAGTCTGCATGGTCAATCAGCCATGGCATATCAAGCTTGCCCTTTCCGAATCTCAGGTGGGAAATAGTGATACCGCCAGACTTCTTTGAGTCATATGCGAAGTATGCCTGAGCATTCATGTCTGTGTTGTCACCAATAATCTTGATGGAGTTCTTGTTTGCACCGACTGTACCATCGGAACCGAGACCCCAGAACATACAGGAGACAACGCCTTCTGGTGTAACGTCAATCTTATCGCCTACTGGGATTGAGCGGCCTGTGACATCATCGTTGATACCAACTGTGAAATCATGCCATGCATCGTCGCGTGCGAGGAAATCGAAGACTGCCTTTGCATGTGTAGGTGTGAAATCCTTTGAGGAGAGTCCATAGCGGCCTCCGATAACCTTCATACCTGTTCTGCCTGTCTGAGCAAGAGCTGTAACGACATCTTCATAGAGAGGCTCTCCAAGAGCGCCTGGCTCCTTTGTTCTGTCCATAACAGCAATTCTCTTAACAGAAGAAGGAATGCAAGCAACAAGATCCTTTGCTGAGAATGGTCTGTAAAGTCTGACTTTGACGAGACCAACCTTGCCGCCCTTCTTGTTGATATAGTCAACAACCCACTCGAATGTGTCTGCAGCAGAACCCATGATGATGATGACATCTGTAGCATCTGGAGCGCCAACATAATCAAAGAGGTGGTACTGTCTGCCTGTGACAGCTGCAACCTTGTCCATATATTTCTGAACAATTGCAGGAACAGCATCATAGTATGGGTTAACTGTCTCTCTACCCTGGAAGTAAACGTCTTCGTTCTGTGCAGCAACCTTTGTCATTGGGTGCTCAGGGCGCTGTGCACGTGAGCGGAAACGCTCGATATACTTCTCATCAACAAGGCTGCGGATATCATCATAGGAGATTTCCTCAACTTTCTGAATTTCATGAGAAGTTCTGAATCCATCGAAGAATGCAAGGAAAGGAACCTGTGCCTCAAGTGTTGCAAGATGAGCAACAAGTGCCATATCCATAGTCTCCTGGATGGATGAAGCACATGTCATAGCAAAACCTGTGTTGCGGCAAGCCATAACGTCGGAGTGATCGCCGAAGATTGAAAGCGACTGAGCTGCCAGCGATCTAGCTGAGACATGGAAAACTGTTGGAATCATCTCACCAGCAATCTTGTACATATTAGGAATCATCAGGAGAAGGCCCTGAGATGCCGTGAATGTGGTTGTCAGAGCACCTGCGGCAAGAGCACCATGAACTGCACCAGCGGCACCAGCCTCAGACTGCATCTCCATGATGTCTACTTTCTTGCCCCAGAGATTCTCGCGGCCCGTAGAAGACCACTGCTCTGCATACTCGCCCATTGGAGAGGACGGAGTAATCGGGTAAATAGCGGCTACATCACTGAAAGCGTAAGCTATGTGCGCCGCAGCGGTGTTTCCATCAATGGTAACCATTTTCTTGTCTGCCATTTTACACTCCTAAATATTTCATGCGGCAATGCCACAACTCTATACCAAAATTAAGAGGGCATCAGCCAATTACATAGAATATCGCAACTCCACTTAGAATACAACAAGATAGTATGTGCTTACTGCGAAAAAAGCTTACCTAGGAGAAGGAGAAAGAGCGGTCCCGGGAGGATTCCACCCCGCTAATACCGGAACACTGAGGGGAACGGGTCAGGCCCAACCGCTCTATTTCCTTTCGAATGACTTGGTTAGCTATGGCTAACTATTAAATAACATCGATTATCTCAGCTTGTCAATATGAAGAAATAATTTTTTTTTACCAAGAATCCATCTTCTCCACATTCGGAGAAGATGGACAGTTCAGCAATTACTCTACATAGATCCTTGCTGTCCCGGACTCAGCAAGCACGCCATCTGCATAAATATTGATTTCCGCCTCATGAAGGCCCGGAGCCGCATCTGGAGAGATTCTTATCTCCGCGCCTGCCCCATCAATCATTCCAGATGTTGCCTTGCCACGATTTGAATAGTTGTAGCGCTCTGAAGGATTACTAAGGACGAAGCTATAGCCAGGGCGAACATCGCCAATCTGGATTGAACGTGTATTAACAGTCAACGCGGGATCGGAAGATGTGATGCTTACTCTGACATTTGCACTTTCTGGACCTCTGTTCAGTACAGCTGCATCAATAAACGCATAGCCACCAGGAACAATGTTTTCATTCCCGTTTATATCAAGACCCGTGATTCTCACATTTGAAATGACAGGGTCAAATGCCTCTTTGCCAACTGTCAGATAAACAGACTCCTCTTTCGCTGCGCCAGTTAGATCGGAGAACGTGAATGTTACTTTGATTTTACTTCCCTCTGGAGCAGAAGCAGAGACAACAGGCATCTCATTATCCTTATTGATTGTATAAGTGTAAGTATTATTCTTGCTTATGGACGATGAAAGTGAGAACGCTCTCTTCGGAAGTCTCAGGAACTCAGACTCTGTCGATACAACAAACTTAGGTGACTCTATAGTTGCGGAAGATGTGTTCTTGAGCTTGATGCTGAACTTAAGCTCCTCTCCAGGATAGACAAGTTCATAAGAGTCCTTGCCGGAAAGCGAGATTGTAGGATCGACACCTAACGCTGGCTTTGTGATTATGAAAGTAATCGGAACATCCCATTCCTGGTAACCATTGGAAAGCGTCAGCGTAAGCTCTGCTCTTTCACCTTCTTCAGCATCGCCTGCGATTCTGAAAGAGAAACAATTGTCGGACTTGTTCTGCAACGATGTGCTGAGAGCCGGTCCAGAACTGCTTGTATATGAAGAATTGCCAGAGCGGATAGTCTTGTAACTATTACCCCTGAGAGAACCGAAATTATAGCTTCCTTTTGTGATAATCACACCCTCTGTCTCCGAGGAAAATGTTGCAGTGATGTTATCAACATCGCTTTCGCCATCATTATAGAGAAGAATATCGAGATAGCCTGTCTCACCGATATTCACAATACCATCCCCATTGCCTGAATCGATGATGGATCTCTTTTGCACTTTCAGCTCTGAATCTGGATTCTTGATTTGCACATATATGCTCTTCTCCCATGTGTTTATACCATCAGAGATGAGCACATCAATCTTCTCCATCGAGCCAGGTTCAGCTACTCTCGATACTCTGAACTCACCTTTTCCCCGCTCAGAGAGTGAGAAGGAACTAGTCGTTGAGCTATGACTGGAGGAAATGTACGTGCTGCCTTTTTTTAACGTATTAGTGTATTTAAAAGGACCAGGTGCAGTAATCGTCACGACATCGCTCTCTGTAGAGAATCGATATGTGAGATTTCTGATATCCACAGAACCTGTATTTCTGATAGCTATATCGATAGTACCTCTCTCGCCCGGACTGATAATTCCATCGTCGTTCTCTTCAGGATCGAAGAAACCATATCCGCTTATAGATACATCGCTCTTTGTCTTTGAAACAGGAATTGTAATAGTTCCTGTCCACCCTTCAACAGGCGCACCGAGTCCCGTCATCTTCCAATTCAGAACGACAGGTGTTCCTGCTTCATAATCCTTGCCGATAGTCAGATTAACACCATCATCAGAGGAGACATTGGTACGGGAACCGGATGTCATTGTCGACGTGCAGTTTGCATAGACACCGGATCCTATGCGGCTCCACGTATCCACTGTATCACCTATCTTCACTCCAGGTGTCTTTGTCGAGAACATCACCCTCGCATTCTCAAGATCTGAATTCCCTGAATTATGGAAGATATAACCGATTCTGACAGTCTCGCCTGGATTTAGTGTCCCGTCACCATCGCCCTTAGTTTCATAAAGCTCCCACTTTGTCAGCCTGATATCAGCATCAACTGTGGAAACAGGAAGCGTGAGAGGCACGATGAATGTAGAGCCGATGTTATCTGTAAGCGTGAATTCAAGCTTGACAGAATCGGCTGTGAAAGATCCTGGAATCTTGAAAGAATATGCTTTACTGCTTCTTGGATTCATTCCAGAAGTTGATGTCGTGTATGTACCACCAGTAGTAGTGTAGATACCGTTCTCTATCCTGCTGTAATTAGCTCTTCCCTGCTCGATTACTACTCCGGGATCAGGGGAAGTAAGAACTGATGAAACAGAATAGCCGGAATCTGCGGCAGCAGGGCTTGTGAAAGAAACATCCAGCCCAATAGTCTCGCCTGGATTGATTGTATCATCATCATTTCCATCGTAATCATCGAAACGATAGCCTGCGACTATTGCTTTGAACTCCGGCTGAGTTATCTTCAGCTCAACATTTTTTGTCATTGTTCCCTTCATTGGGACTGTGATGTTCACAGGTATCACAAGCGTATGATCCGTTTCCTCAGATCTCGGAATACGGAGGGAATAGCTATCCTGCGCCTCGTTCGAAAGAAGATAATCCTCGTTCAGCGATGTGCTGCTTCTAACCACTGTCGAGCGATTTCCAGCCATTGCTGCGACATTGCCAGGCTTGACGTTATTGAAAGACTTATCAGGATTGCCATTTCTTGTGAGCATATAGCCATTGCCACTCTCGATATCGCCGAGTGACATGGCAAAGCCCGAAGTCGCTGAACCTGTATTCCTGATAAGTGCAATCAGATTTACAGTCTCTCCGAAGTTGGCCTCGTTGTTTCTGTTCCCGTCGAGGTCCTGAACGAGGAAGCTCACATCATATGTCACATAAAGAGGAGAGAAGTAGCGCTCCTGCGTGCTCAATGCAGAGACATCAACACTCTCTCCTGCTTTGAAACTTTTACTACTTGAATAGTTCGCTTCATTAGTCCAGCCAAGGAAGAATGCCTCATCAGTGTCTTCCAGCTCAGGGAGCGTGTAACTATCATCCAGAAGCACTTCAACCTCATCCTTGTTAGGCTCTTTGAATACTGAATTGTAGAATGACAGCGTCACATAAGCTTCCGCTTCAAAGTCCAATAGCCAAGGGTTATCGAGAGAGATTGCTGTGATATCTGAAACTGGAGTGCCATCCTCAAAAGCAACATTCTTCACATCTCCATTGATTTCACGCCCCATCTCATCAATCATGCCTGAAATGTCTACACTGCCTCTGCTTCTGTCCTCTTCCTTGATTGTATAAGAGTCAAACTTACCGCTTGCATTGAGTGTAAGACGTGGAGAATAGCCAAACCAGGAAGAAAGCCAGTCAACAGCTTCCCATGCTTCCTTCCCTCCAGCTGATGTACTGTTTTGGCAGCTTCTATAACCTCATCCCTGTATAGCCTGATATCATAATTCTCAAGGTTTTCGATCTCATCGCGAATGGAATCAACCTCAGCCTCAAGTTTCTCAATCTTCTCGCCTATCTTGTCAGCTTCCTTAGCGCTATCAGCATAGAAAAGCTCTGCAAGCAGTTCTTCTGCTTCAGCTTCAGCCTTCTCGTTTTTCTGGTTATAATTCGAGACAAGCGAATCATGCTCTTTGTTGTAAGCCGCGATATACTTCTCGATATCGCCCATTATGGTATCAAATGAAGTGCCATTTGTGATTTTGTCGTTAATGGCATTGAGTTCTTTTTCCGCGTCAAAGCCGCATTAAGACAGAAGGAACACCCCCATGACAACAGCAGCGAAACGCAACAGTCATGCTTTCACTAGAAACCTCCAACTGTTGTTTGTGGTAAAAACAGACGCTCAAATCAAGCTGAATTATTAAAATTTGAGATAAAACATATTAAAACGCACACTCTTACCACACAAAGTGAGACTTAACAGATTACAATTTGAGTACTTCACAATCTCGCACGTTTGAACGATAAGAGAAAACTGACATTGGACCACGCGTTGTCTCAATCATTCGTAAAGAAGACGAAAAAACCGCTCCGAAGAGCGGTCAAAGCAAGCGTAAAGCTATCAGCCAATATTGAATAGAGCAACGACAGAGAATCTGGTAGACTCCCACATAGGATTGAAAATCTGACCGACATCCCCATCTCCAAAACCTGCGGAACCTGGAAGTATTGCATTAACGCCAACGCTGAGGAAAGCCAGATTGACTGTCACACCAAGCCTATATACAAGCTTTGAATGCTGGAAAGCATCTCCTGCATTCTCCATTGGGAGTCCATTCATCGTCCATGTGTCATCAGCTTTCTGGAAATCGAACTGTGTTCCTGCACCGATCGCAATATCAAGAAGACCTCCGACAGGAATATTCACGTTCAGTGTAGGAATGGCTGCAATACCCCAGCTGCCCTTGAAGTCTGTGCCAATTGTCGCAGGAATATCGATGCTGAAATATTTAAACGGAGTAAGACGGACATCTGCACCAAACGAGAAGTTATTGATACCCCATGGATCTTCATCAGTCAGCTCCACGACTGTCCTGTTGTATGACACAAGAGGGCCAACCTGGAAAAATGGTGCCGCTGAAAGCGCTGATGATACAAGAACGAGTGCAAGAAGCACTGCAATTACCTTTCTTTTCATATCTTCTCCTCAAAAGATTCATTGTTTGCCTTATTATTACATGCCCATCTCTTATTGCATAGGGACAATCTGTTTTCTTGACACAAACTTCACGCTAGAGGATACTTTTTGGGAAATATAGTGGGGGATACTCCCCTTTCGGAGGAGAACAATGAAAAAAGCATCAATCATCGCTCTGTCAATCGTTGCAATCCTGCTTCTTGCCGGCTGCGCGTCCACAGAAAAAGAAACAACAAGCAGCATAACTCTTACAGAGATGCCTGACTGGGTTCTTTCCCAGGCTTCGCTCCAGACAGAAGAGAAGCATTATGTTGTCGGCTATGGTCATATGTCGACATTCCGCAACTCGCTGATGCAGGCACAGGCAGATGCCAGAAACCAGATTGCAATCTGGGTGAATGTCGCTATTGATAACATCATCAATACATATACAAACGATGCCGGACTTTCAGAGTCTGACAACCGCCAGGCACTCGATGTTTTCGAATCAGTTTCCAGACAGAGAGCACAGGCTATGCTTTCAGGAGTCACACAGGAAGATATGTGGCAGGCTGAAGATGGCAGTGTCTATGTCCTGATGAGCATTTCAGCAGATGGCGTAATCAATCCGCTTGAGCAAGCGAATGAAGAAGCATTCGAGAAGAACGAAGCAGCTGCAGAAGCAAACAGGATGATGCAGAACGCTCTGGAGAATTACTTCGGCACACCATCAATAACAAACTAACACAAACAACAGCAGGCATAGCTTCGGCTATGCTTGTTTTCCAATAAACACCATCGGGGGATGATTATGCGCTTAGCAAGAATCATAACATTTATCATGCTGTCCTGTTCTGCTCTTTCGCTCTTCGCTGCAGATATCACAGAAACAGGGTATGGAAAGAATGAAGCCGAAGCAATAGCAAATGCTGATTCGCTTCTTGCCCAGCGCATAGCAACAAACACCACATCGGAACAGAATACCATAATCTCGGATGATGGGAGCAAGGCTGTCTCTTATATCAGTCTCAATGCTATCACAACATACGATACAGATTTTCTCGGAGCAGTACTCACTACAAAGAGGGAGAATGATGGAAGCTGGAGCGCGACAAAGACAATCCCAGAGTCCTCCTACTCTCTCTATGAAACAAGAGTCAAAGAGAGCGCTGCCATCATAAACAGAATCTGGAATGATATAGATGATAAAAACTCGATAGACAGAGAAAGTTACACACGCATCTCCGCACAGCTTTCAGAGTACGAAGTGAACAGCATCATCATGCGCATGCTCAAGCCTGATGCTTCCATTCCTTCAGTACCTACAAACTCCACTGATATCGAAGCTCTTTATCAGAGTTCTCTGGAGAAAGAAAGCAACCAGAGAGCAACTACAGTCAGAGAGCTTCAGCTTCAGAGCGAGCTTGGCATCATCATAAACGAAGGAGGAATATCTCTGACACAGGCGTTGCAGGATCTGCAGGAAAGCAGAAACGAGCAAGATGCTCTGCGGCAGCAGCAGGAGATGGAAGCAGCAAGAGAACGTGAAAGCTTCAGCATCAACCAAAGAGCGATGCTGGCTTCCTATACACCATTCATTCCTGAAAATAGTGATAGTTCCTCTGTATCTGCCATGATTACAGAAATCGAAGCTCTGAAAGGTACATATATATCCTATAAAAACCAGATCCAGCTGGCGATGGACAACTACGAGACCATGTTCGAGAAAGACAGCCAGAGAGAACGAGATAGAATCTACTCTGAGCCATACTTGCAGTTCGAACTCGACAGGAATGGCAAGCCTTTACGTGAAGCAAGAGAAGCCAGAGAAGAAGCAGCAAAAGAGAGAATAAGCGAACTGAGAAAGAAATATGAAGATATGACAGCGAAAGCATACGCGGATGCTATCGGGCCTTTTGAGGAAATCGCCGAAAGAGCTGCAAAAGCGATAGAAGATCTCAACAACGCCAGCTTCACGCTCACAACTCCATCATCTGCTGTCAGCACTTCCATCGATTACTTCAGCCTTACAGAGCTCACATGGTATGGCAACGCGGAGATGACTATCGGCAACCAGACTGTCTCTTTCGATTTCGGCATTCCTTTCGCCTCATGGACTGGAAGGAAAATCAGCAATGGTGAGACATATTATGACTACAGAGCAGAGATACAGGACTGGTCAACTATTCTCGCGGCTTATCCTTTCTCATACTCGCTTACAATCAACTATACGATAAGCACGTATGCAGATACAGCCGAATACGATGTCGTCATCAAGGATTACACGGTTACAAGAACTGATACAGGCAAAGACGTCTATCACGCCAGACCGAACCAGCATAAAGTCCTCGATTACAATACTCCCGTCGATTTCAGCGATATCTCTGTGGATACATCCCTCCTGAATGAGGACAATCCAAACTATCCATCATCACTGGTTGCAAGGATTGAGCAGAAAACAGAGAAACTGACATATAGCTACGAACGCGATCTGGAACAGAAAGAAAGATTCGAAAACGAAGCAAAATCCGCAGCAAAAAGGAAAAGACAGAACTTCAGGCCATACAATCTGACATCAACGAACATCGAATACAAGTTTCTCACAAATACATCATTTACAGCTAATGATTCGCTTATAAACATGAAAGTTCAGATGTTAGAGCTGTTAGGTTTCTATCCATCCATCAACTGCTATCTGATTTATCAACAATCCGATTTATCCGCATATGTCTTTACATTCGGACTTGACAGATACTTCGCCCTGACAGGGAACGACGCGATAAAAATCGAGGCGGAGGCTGGAGCCATGGTCTCTGGAAATATCTTACAGGAGACAATAAGCTTTGCAGCCTTCCTGGATCTTGGATACTTCCACTCATTCGGACTCATCACACTCGAACTCGGAGCAAGTGCCGCCTACATGGCAGATGAATTCCGTTTCGGAGGCTATGCAGGATTGGGAGTCGCTTTGTAATCAGGAATCGAAGCGCTCTGCCAGTGCGGCTGCCAGCACATCGCTGTCAATGGCTTCCAGTATCTCTGTGCATTGCGCAATGATATCCTCAGCCATCGCTGTGCCTTCCGCAGCTACCTGGCTTGTATCCTTCCCTTCTACCTCGGAAAGCATCAGGAGAAGTGCGGCAAGATTATTCTCTGTCTCTATCTTCTTCGCCTCAACCTGCGTAAGATAATCATTTGCAGCAAGCGAATAGAGATCATCGAGCTCGTTGAGATGGAATGAGACTAAAGCCCAGACTGTTCCATCCGGAGCTGTCCACTTCTGCTCCACTTTTACATTGCGCATTGTGATATTTACCGTCTCTACTGTGATTCTCTCATAAGCATCTGCAACAGAACCTGAGGAATCAGCGGTATATGAAGTCTGAGCTTCCTGTATTGTCGTCTGGATCTTCCTTGCCAGATCCGCCCTTGCAGCAGACTGGGCTGCATTCTCTGAATTGACTGCACTAGTCAGCTTCGCCCTTCCAACTCCATAGAGATACTTATTGCTCTCTGGAATGACAGTTGTCCAGATTGGAGAACCATCTGTATTGACTTCATCGATATCCGTACCTGTCTCGCATCCAACAAGGACAAGAATCAGAAGAATTGCTGAAATTAGAAGCTTTCTCATAAAATCCCCTCATGTCCATCCTAACACAATGAAAAAACAGTATCCACAAGAAAGCGGGCAACCAGCAAGCTGCCCGCATAAAGGAGGATATGAAGAAAATCAGAAGCCTTGATCGCACATAGCATCGGCCACTTTAGTAAATCCCGCGATATTTGCACCTTTCACGTAATCTACAAATCCATCAGGGCCTTTGCCATGCTTCACGCACTCTGAATGTATTGATTCCATAATACCTTTAAGCCGAGCATCGACTTCCTCTGCTGACCAGAAGTAATGCATCGCGTTCTGGCTCATCTCCAAGCCAGAGACAGCGACACCGCCTGCATTGGCAGCCTTGCCAGGAGCAAAGATAATATGATTCTTCCTGAAAAGCTCTATAGCGTCAGCAGTGCATCCCATATTCGATGTCTCCACAACGTATTTGACGCCATTATTGATAAGAGACACTGCATCATCGGCATTCAGTTCATTTTGTATTGCACACGGGAATGCAAGATCGACAGGCACTTCCCAAGGCTTCTTTCCTGGAACAAACTCAGCCTTGAAACGTGAAGCATAAGGTTTAACAACATCATTATTGCTAGCTCTGAGCTGTAACATATATGCCCACTTCTCTGGAGTGTTTACGCCATCTTCATCGTAAATATATCCATCAGGACCAGAGATAGTGACAACTTTGGCACCAAGCTGAGAAGCTTTGACAACAGCTCCCCATGCGACATTGCCGAACCCAGAGATAGCTATGCTCTTGCCTCTCATCTCTTCGCCGTGCTCATGAAGCATATCCTGAGCAAAATACATTGTACCATACCCAGTAGCTTCAGGCCGTACTCTTGAGCCACCCCAGCCAAAGCCCTTCCCTGTCAGGACTCCTGTATTCTCCGTCTTTATTCTCTTGTACTGTCCATACAGATAACCAATCTCCCGGCCTCCTACACCAATATCACCAGCGGGAACATCTGTGTCAGGTCCTATGTACTTATATAATTCTGTCATGAAGGAGCGGCAGAAACGGAGAATCTCAGCATCAGATCGCCCCTTTGGAGAAAAATCAGAACCACCCTTTCCACCACCCATTGGAAGCGTTGTCAAAGCATTCTTGAAAACCTGTTCAAAAGCCAGGAACTTCATTGTGCCTTCAGTAACAGAAGAGTGGAATCTGAGTCCGCCTTTGTAAGGACCAAGCGCGTTATTGAACTGGACGCGGTATCCTCTGTTAACTCTGATATTCCCATCATCATCTTCCCATTCAACTTTGAAGGAGATGACTCTATCGGGCTCCGTGATACGTTCCAGAATCTTGTTCCGAATATACTTTGGATTATCATTGACGATGTCGATAACGGATTCAGTGACTTCGCGCACAGCCTGTATGAATTCCGGCTGATCCGGATTTCTGCGCTCGATGTCTTTCATAAAATCATCTAGCCTGTACACCTTAGCCTCCGATTTCAGATTAAATCCGCATATGGCATCAGTCAACAGAAAGATACATCAGAATAATGCTTGTTTTCTGATGTATCCATAAAAATCAATTTAAAAATATGAAAATCAGCTCATTTACCAAGATAGGCTTTTTTAACTGCCTCGTCTTTAATCAGCTCTTTTCCAGGACCTGATAACGTGATTCTTCCTGTCTCCATGACGTAAGCCATGTCGGCAACTTGAAGAGCCATATTGGCATTTTGCTCAACAAGGAGAATCGTGACACCCTCCTCATTGATTCTGCGAATAATCGAGAAGATATCACGGACAATGAGCGGAGCAAGACCAAGTGATGGCTCATCCATCATCATCAGCTTCGGGCGGGACATCATAGCCCTACCGACAGCCAGCATTTGCTGTTCTCCCCCAGAGAGCGTGCCTCCATACTGCCAGCTTCTTTCGCGGAGGCGCGGGAAGAGAGAGAAAACCATCTCAAGATCATCCTCGATGCTCTCATTTCTAAGATAAGCTCCGATTCTCAGATTTTCCATAACAGTCAGATCCGGGAAGATCTTGCGCCCTTCAGGAACAAGCGTTATTCCTTTACCTACGATATATGCTGGATCTTTTCCTGTTATATCATCCCCCATGAAACTGATCTTGCCATTGCGGGGCTTCACGAGACCTGCAACCGTCCTCAGCGTCGTAGATTTACCTGCGCCGTTTGCTCCGATGAGAGTGACTATAGAGCCCTCCTCGACTGTGAACGAGATATCCCTGACAGCTTCGATGCCGCCATAGTTTACGGAAAGTCCTTTTATTTCAAACATCTTCAGCCACTCCCAGATAAGCGTCTATGACGCGCTGATTATTCTGAACCTCGTCAGGCGTGCCTTCCGCTATGAGCGAGCCGAAATCCAGAACATAGATTCTATCGGAAATCTGCATGACAAGGTCCATATGATGCTCAATCATGAAAACTGTCAGATCATACTTCTCTTTGATCTCCCTGATGAACTGAGCCAGTTCCAGAGTCTCCTGCGGATTCATGCCGGCAGCAGGTTCATCGAGAAGCAGCAAAGAAGGCCGTGTTGCTAGAGCCCTAGCAATCTCAAGCCTTCGCTGCAAGCCATATGGGAGGCTTGTAGCTTTATCATCTTTATGCTCTAGCAAACCCTG
Organism: Candidatus Ornithospirochaeta stercoripullorum; assembly: GCA_017694595.1. Classification (GTDB taxonomy): domain Bacteria; phylum Spirochaetota; class Spirochaetia; order Sphaerochaetales; family Sphaerochaetaceae; genus Ornithospirochaeta; species Ornithospirochaeta stercoripullorum. The sequence continues at coordinate 15,309 of JADIMT010000097.1, forward strand.
CTCTGCCAGAAGCTTCTCTGTGTCCTCCGCCATCTTGCGTTCTTCCTTCCAGCTCAAGCGGAAAACGGATGAGAAGACATTGGCTTTAGCCCGGACATGCATAGCTGTAAGCACATTCTCAAATACTGTCATGCTCTTGAAGAGCCTGATGTTCTGGAATGTCCTGGCAATTCCCATCTTAGTAATCTCATCGGGAGTCGGATTGAGAACATTCTCATTTATGTACTTATCCGCATTCTTTCCAGCATAGTTTTTCTTCATCTTTCCCGATGGATGATTGACAATCACAGGTTTTCCATCATAGAGAATCCTTCCATTTGACGGTTCATAGACACCTGTAATGCAGTTGAATGCCGTTGTCTTGCCAGCTCCATTCGGGCCGATGAGTGCGACTATTTCCCCCTCACCTACATGCAAGGAAAGATTGTTGACAGCGACAACACCTCCGAATTGCATCGTAACATCCTCAAGCTGCAATTTATAACTCATGCCACTGCCCCCTTCTTTCTCTTTCTGCAAAGGCTTTTAAGCCAGTTCTTGAGCCGTGCATAGGAAAGTTCTTTATCCCCCATGATTCCTCTTGAGAAGAAGAGCACGATAATCATGATGATGACTGAGAAGACAAGTTTTCTGAAACCTGATCGGAAGAGATCCGGAGCGGCGATGCCCAGGAACTTGCCCATGTCGAGGCCACGAAGCCACCACTCAGAGAGAGCAATATACAAAAATGAAGCGATGCATGACCCAGAGATGGATCCGATGCCTCCAATTACAACGATGAGAAGAATCTCATAAGTCATCATAGACTCAAATTGCTGAGCCTGGACAGTGTACTGGAATGCAGCCAGCAGAGCTCCGGAGATTCCAGCAAAGAACGATGAAATGACGAATGCGAGTTCTTTATGCCTGAACAGATTTATTCCCATAGCTTCTGCTGCTGTCTCATCATCTCTGATAGCCTTGAACGCTCTTCCATACGAAGAGTTGATCAACAGGACAATCAGAAGAATTGAAACACCAGCGACAATAAAGACAAACAACGTCGGAGGGAATGGGATATCTGTAAATGGAATAGTAATCCTAGAAAGATCCTTATACTCCCGCAGCAGGTTCGCTCCATTTGTAAGAGGTCCAAGCACATCCCACTGGAAGATAGCCCTGATAATCTCTGCAAAACCAAGCGTAGCAATAGCGAGATAATCAGATTTGAGGCGCAGCACTGGAAGACCGATGAGGAATGCAAAAAGCGCAGCGACAAGACCGGCAGCTATCAAGCCTACAAGCGCACCTGTATCAAAGCCAACGATGCAATCATAATATCTGTAGACTCTGTCAGATGCCTTAACATCTGTAGGAATAGTCAAGATTGCATATGTATATGCACCTAACAGCATGAAACCAGCCTGTCCAAGCGAGAAGAGTCCAGTAAAGCCATTGAGCAGGTTCATCGAGACTGCGACAAGCGAATAAATTGCACCCTTTCTCAACACAGTGAATAGAATGCTGGTCGGACGTAGCGTCATTTCAAGGATAATCACAACAAGATATACAGCAGCGATAGCCACAAACAGTCTGATCAGATGATTTCTTTTCTCTTTGTTCATAGTTCCTCCTCAGACCTTGTCTACCGATTTCTCGCCAAAAAGCCCTGTAGGCTTTACGACAAGCACGACGATCAGGAACGCGAACGTGAATGCATCTGAGAACGTCGTCCAACCAGAACCTGGAATACCGAAAATGGAAGCTCCACCTTTGATGATGTTCTCACAGATTCCAATGATGAATGCACCAATCACAGCGCCTGGAATCGATCCGATGCCTCCGAATACAGCGGCGACAAAAGCCTTCAAACCAGGCATAGCCCCACTCGAAGGCGTGACGGATGCATAATTAGTGAAATACAGCAGCGAAGCGACAGCGGCAAGCAAAGAACCAATCATGAACGTGATGGAAATGACTCTGTTTATCTTGATGCCCATCAGCTGGCTTGTCTCGAAATCTCTTGAGACAGCCCTCATGGCCATTCCAATCTTCGTATGCTTGATAAGCAATGTAAGCAGAACGACAAGAATCACTGTCAGGAATGGTGTAACAACAGTTACAACTCTCGTTGTCGCCCCCCAGATTGTGACGGACGAAGAGAGGAATGGAATCTCTGGATAGACTTTGGCCAAGCCTCCAGTGAAATAAAGCGCAGCATTCTGCAGCAAATAAGAAACTCCGATAGCACTGATCATGACGGACATTCTCGGAGCGCTTCTGAGCGGCCTGTAAGCTACCCTCTCTATAATGAAACCAAGTACTACTGTAAGAATGAGCACAAGCGGTATGGAAATTGCAAAAGGAAGTGAGGCGGAAAGATAGACCATTATAAGGCCTGCACACATGAACACATCACCGTGCGCGAAGTTTATCAGTCGCAGAATACCATAGACCATCGTGTATCCGATGGCAATCAAAGCATACTGCCCCCCGACTGATATTCCAGAAAGAAAATAAGACAGATTATGGTGAAAAAATTCAGCCATAGCTCCTCCATAAACAAGATTGCGGCAAGTTTCCCTGCCGCTTGAACGAAACTATAGAAGTCGTCAGTCAACGACTACGGCAGGAAGTGCGTCCCAACCTCCTGTCTCTGTATTGGCATGCTTTACATAAACTGTGTTGCGGATAGCATCACCATTGACATCATCGAGAGCGATATGGCCAGTTACGCCATCAATCTCTGTAGTCCAGAGCGCTTCCATGACATCTGCAGGATCCTTGCTTCCAGCATTCTGCAAGGCCTGAAGAGCGAAGTAATAAGCATCATAGCCCATAGCTGTGACAGCTGAGATCGTATCATCGCCACCATTGTTGGCAAGGCGTGTGGAATCTGCATTCACCCATTCCTTGAATGCTGCATCGAACTCAGGATCAGCTCCTTCTGGATAGAATGTGGTCACTGTGATATCCACATCCTTGCCCTTTGCAGCCTGAAGAATGACGTTTGAATCCCATGTATCGCCTGCAAGGATAGGCATACCAAGTCCCTGACTGTCAGACTGGTTGATGATAAGCTGCGCAGCTTCTGTTGAAACAGGTGAGAAGAAGACTTCGCAACCGCTGTTCTTAGCGTTCGCAATATAAGAAGTGAAATCGCTGTTGCCCTCTGGGAATGTCTCGGATACAATCTCACCGCCAAGTGACTCAAAACGTTCGATGAAGTAATTGACAAGACCGCCTGAGTAGTCATCACCAAGCTTGGCGAGGCAGTAAACCTTTCTCGCCCCAAGTGTATCATAAGCATAGTTAGCAAGAACTGTACCCTGGAACGGATCGAGATAGCAGATGCGGAAATAATGTGTATTTCCTTCTGTTACCTGAGGATTTGTGCAAGTGATACCAATTGCAGGAACACCTGCGATGCGGAATGTATCGCTACCTGCGATGGAAACACCAGAGCCATATGAACCAAGAACTACCGAGCAATCAGCATTGACGAGAGTTGCAGCCGCAGTAGCAGCTCTATCGTTAGAGCTTTCGTTATCGGCCATGACAAGCTCTACAGTATATTCTGTATCACCGATCATTACCGTAGGTGTAAGATAATTTGCATACTGAATGCCAAGTGTCTCCTGCTTTCCACCAGCTCCATTATCACCAGAAGCAGGCTCGAAAACTCCAATTTTCACAACAGTGGAATCATCTTCTCCTGCTCCTCCAGCGAAGAGCATAAAGCTGGACAGAAGAGCTACAAGGAATACTAAGAGTCCCTTCTTCATTTTTCATCCTCCCTCGGGTAATTTCTTGCCCATTAGTGTGATGCGGCTGATAAAACAACCTTTTTGGCTAGATGATACATGGATTAGGCTTCTCTGTGAACAGCAAGATGCATGAATATACTAAAAATTTGCATTTTTCTGAATATTGTTTGATAAACAACCATTTGTTCTTTGTGCTATACTCGCAATATGAAAACTCTGGACAAGACAATATTCACGGTTTCACTATTTCTGCTCGCATTCGAGCTGATAGTCATGATTGCCTCCATAATGCTGAAGCCATATTCAGATGAATATCTCAGAGGATGGGGAATTGCGGTGCTTATCACGTTCATTCCAGCTCTCTATGGTACATTCCGCATCTTGCAAGACAGAAGGAAGAATAGCTGATGTATCTGCTGGACCAGACATGGTTGCCATTCGCGAATCTGATGCTGCGTCATGTCTATAGCGTCCTTCTGATCTGCTCTGATTACGACAGATTCATGCTGGAAGAGGACGGAAGAGTCGAAGAGGAGCTTTATAAGGAATATACACAGCTAGGACTTTCCAGCCCTCCGAAGATCTCACATGCCTCTAACGAAGAGAGTGCATTGCAGATGATAGACACGCAGCCTTTTGATTTAGTCATCTCCATGCTGGATCTGGGCAGCGATAGGGTGGAAGGGCTGGCAAAAGCCATAAAAATAAGAAAGCCATACATGCCTGTAATTGCGCTCTCCCCCTCCCCTGACCACAGAAAAGCCAGAGAGCTCAGAGGCGAAAACTGTCCGTACATCGACTACCTCTTTTACTGGCAAGGCAACACTTCCCTCTTTCTTGCCATGGTCAAGCTGATAGAAGACAGGATGAACGTGAAGCACGATACAGACGAAGCTGATGTGCAAGTAATCATCCTTGTTGAGGATTCGGTACGCTTCATCTCTTCATACCTGCCGGAGATGTACATGTGCCTGATCAAGCAGAACAGGCTCTCCATCCTCGAGGCGCTGAACGACTGGGGCAAGACGCTGAGAATGAGGGGAAGACCAAAGATTCTGCTTGCCACTGATTACGATGAGGCATGGGGGCTTTATACAGAATACAGGGCTAATATACTCGGCGTCATCACTGATATCAACTTTCCATCATCAGAAGGCACAGAAGGTTCAGGACTAACACTTGCAAAGGCTGTCATGCAGGATAACCCTGAAGTGCCCGTGCTGATCCAGAGCACAGAGATCGAAAATGAAGCAGACGCAAAAGAACTGGGAGCTGCTTTCCTGTGGAAGCTTTCACCAACTCTCCTCGAAGAACTTGGGCAGTATTTCCTCCAATACTATAATTTCGGACCATTTATATTCATCAATCCGGCAACGGGAGAAGAGATAGCAAGAGCCAATACGATGAAGGAAGTGCAAGAGACGCTCAAAGAGCTTCCGCTTGACTCTTTCCGCTATCACTCAAAGCGCAATGACTTCTCACGCTGGCTGCGAGCCCAGTCACTATACATGCTTGCAAAACGCATCAAGAACATCAATCTCGACACAGGCATGAGCGATAAGGAAGTCAGGGACATGCTCTATACAACAATAAAAGAGTACAGAAGCGAACGTACCAGAGGTGTAATCGCCGAGTTCTCCCCATCTTCCTATGATGATACTGTGCTGTTTGCCAGAATCGGAAAAGGCTCTCTTGGAGGAAAAGGAAGGGGACTGGCTTTCATCGCGATGGAGATGAAGGCGAATGGGATAAGAGCAAAATATCCATCCATCTATCTCTCCATTCCAAGAACGATTGTCATAACAACAGAGTTCTTCGATGAATTCATGGAAGAGAATGGCTTTTCCTGTCAGGATTTCCAGGAAGCAGAGGATTCTGAGATTCTCAAAGTCTTCCTCTCTGGCAAGATGCCAGAAAGGCTCGTCACTGATCTGAAAGCCATACTTGCAATCGTCAGGAAACCACTGTCCATCAGATCATCATCTCTACTGGAAGATTCCCATTTTCAGCCTTTTGCTGGTGTCTACCAGACTTCTATGATCGCAAATTGCGGAGATGATGACAAAAGGCTTGAAGAACTGTCGAAATCGATAAAGACAGTCTGGGCTTCAACATACTTCAGCACAGCTCGTGAATACCTGAAAAGCACATTGCACTCACCAGAAGAGGAGAAGATGGCTGTAATCATCCAGCAAGTCACAGGCGCCAGGCACGGTGATTACTGGTATCCTAATATCTCAGGTGTCGCCAGATCGCTTAACTACTACCCTGTCCCAGGACAGAAAGCAGAAGATGGTGTCGGAATGCTCTCCTTCGGACTTGGCAAAACCATTGTCGATGAAGGGACTGCTCTCCGCTTCTGTCCCGCAAAGCCAAGAATGCCATCGGATTCACTTACAGGGGAGTCATCGGTGCAGGATAGGTTCTATGCACTCTCAATGACAGGCAGCTTCAGCCCTGAAAAGAATTCAGACAATCTTGTACAGCTATCGATTGAGAATGAAGTGGGAAAGTTCCCTAATGCATTCAAAGGCATCGTTTCTACTCTCGATATGGCAACTGGCCTTATCTCAGAATCCACCAGGGCAGAAGGCATCAAGATGCTCACATTCAACGGTGTACTGAAGTATGAGACGCTGCCACTTGCCAAAGTCATTGACGAAATGCTGAAGCTTGGCACTGCCGCTATGGCGGAACCTGTGGAAATCGAGTTCGCAGTAAACACTGAACATGAGAATCGTCCTGATTTCTCAATATTGCAAATAAGACCCATTTCAGGCATAAGCGGATATACAGATATCCCAATCTCCCAAGATGATATCGATTCAGCTCTCATCTACGCTGAGAAAGTGATGGGAAACGGCATCATCGAAGATATAAAGGAAATCATCACCATCAAACCTGAAGCTTTTGACAGAAGCCATATGGTAGAAATGGCAAGGGAGCTTGAAGTATTGAACAGAGAGGCTGAAGGCGGCTATGTGCTTATAACAGCAGGGCGTCTAGGCTCTTCTGACAGATGGCTTGGAATACCATGTACCTGGTCACAGATCTCGAAAGCACATGTCATCATCGAAACAGGCCTGAAGGAGTTGCAAGTGGAACCGAGCCAAGGCACGCATTTTTTCCAGAATATGACATCCCTGGGCTGCATATATCTGACTATAAATCCGATGTACAACGATGGCTTCTTCCGTTTTGATAAAATCAAAGAGCTAAATATCGTGAAGGAAACAGAGCACTTCCTTGCTGTAAGAACGGAAACTCCTCTGATAGTAAAAGCAAGCGGTCTGGAGTCAAAAGCCATAATAAGGACGACCTAGGACTAAAAAAGATTATCAGTACACAGATAGGCAAATAGATTATAATCACAGGGGAAGGAGATGACGTATGGCAACATTTCTCTGTACCCCTACCAGAGTAACACTAGGGAAAGATGCCGAGACAAGACTCGGAGAAGAACTGAGAAAGGATGGAGCAAAGAAAGTCCTCATCCACTACGGTTCAGAACGTATTGTAGCAGATGGTCTGATGAAGGAACTTACCGACCAACTGGACAGAGAAGGGATCAACTACATCCTTCTTGGTGGCGTAAAGCCCAATCCAAGAGTATCACTTGTAAGAAAAGGCATTGAGACCGGAAGAAGCGAGAATATCGACTACATCGTCGCAGTCGGCGGAGGTTCCGTTATCGACAGCGCGAAGGCTATAGGCTACGGCCTCTTCGATAAATCTGGCGGAGATGTTTGGGACTTCTACGAAGGAACAAGAAAACCTGAAGGCTCCTACCCTCTTGGAGTCATCCTGACGCTTTCAGCAACTGGCTCTGAGATGAGCGACAGTTCTGTCATAACAAATGAAGACGGTGGCTTGAAGAGAGGTTGCAACTCAGATTATTGCAGGCCACGCTTCGCGCTGCTGAATCCTGAACTGACATACTCCGTGCCACCCTATCATACATCATGTGGAACTGCAGATATGATGATGCATACGCTTGAGCGTTTCTTCCACTCAGGCTCCTCAATGGAACTTACAGATAAGCTTTCTATCGCCCTTCTGAAGACGATTGCCGAGAATGGCGTGAAAGCCCTGCAGAACCCTAAGGATTATGAAGCCAGAAAGAATCTCATGTGGGCTTCATCTCTCTCCCACAATGGTTTGATGCAAATGGGCAATGCACAGCGTGGTGACTGGGCATGCCATCAGATGGAACACGAGCTATCAGGAATGTTCGACGTAGCACATGGCGCAGGCCTCACTGCAATCTGGGGAACATGGGCACGCTATGTGTTCCTGGAAAACCCTGAGCGATTCGCGAAGCTCGGTGAAGGTGTGTTCGGCTTGAAACAGACAGGAAACCCTGAGCGCGATGCTGAGAATGCAATCAAAGCATTCGAGAACTATTTCCGTACAATACATATGCCTATAAGCATCAAGGAGTTGGGCATCAGAGCAACAGAAAAGCAACTTGATGAACTTGCCGACAAAGCAGTCTTCTATGGCAAACGTACGCTTGGAGCATTCAAAGTGCTGAAGAAAGAAGACATAAAAGCGATCTACACAAACGCTTCGAGATGAAATATCCAACATCAATGTCATTAAGCCATGGTAGCCCACCCCATCACACAAGAATGGGGTGGCTTTTTCTCTGTGCTTTCGAGTGCTGATGTCTTCATCAGGAACTTATCCACCTTTGAGATTTTCACGAACAGACAGTCACAGGAATGCTCACGCAGGGCAATCAACATTTTTGCATATCACGACACAAAAGGTATGGAGAGACAAGTAAGCTGCATGGGCTCCATCGTAATTCCACAAAGAATCAAAGAGAGAGGGAATCTATGCAAGCTCTGATATATCCTATCTGAAATGCCATCCCGCTAAGCCATGGTTCTTTGCAATCGAGATAGGGAGTGTGATCCGGGACAATCGGACCTGAAAATCCATTTTCAGCAAGCATTCTTATCGCTCTTGGAATATCGATATCGCCATCATCAATCAATGTCTCAGTGTATTCAGGAACTTTCCCCTTCACATTTCTCAGATGGACATAACCAACAGCATCGCGTTTACACAGGGACGCGATGTTGGCATATAGATCGAAATCTCCTTCCATCTCCTGCAATGTACCAATGCACAGTTCAAGCTTATTGCATGGGCTTGGCACACTATCAACCAGACGATAGAACCCTTCAGGAGTATTAACAAGCCTTGCATTACTTCTCAGCCTCTGCATAGGAGGATCATCAGGATGCGCTGCAAGTATGACATCATTCTCTTCAGCTTCAGCAATGATGTTTTCCATGAAATACTGCCATCTGCTCCAGAGTTCATCATTAGAGATTTCATCCACATGGAACTTACCAGGCTTAATCCAGGTATTCCATACCATGCCATCGGGCACTGGACTTATACTAATAAAGTAGACAAATAAACAAAAAGGAATTAAAAAGAAGAATAGACAAGGAAATGGAGGGAGAAGACAAATGGCATATGTGCCGAAATACGAAGAGGAATTCAAGAAGAATCTGGTGGCGCTGCATAGCAACGGCAAAAGCCAGGCAGAGC
>JADIMT010000098.1 GCA_017694595.1 Candidatus Ornithospirochaeta stercoripullorum
GCTATCAACAGCTTCGGTCTTGATACTGTTGCAGCATATTCAGTCGGCGGCAAAATCGAGAACATCATCACGCAGTTTTCACCTGCAGTCGGCATGGGCATCTCCACATTTGCAGGACAGAATCTCGGTGCAGGCAAGCTGGACAGGATAAGGAAGGGTTTCCGTACATCATTTGCCATCATGACAGTCGGGGCTATCATCGCAACAGCTATCGCGATGATCTTTGCTGACAGCTTCAGCTACATCTTCATGGACAAGAACAGTACTTCCCCTGAGATCATCGCCATGGCCAGCCAGTACGTGAGAACAATTGCCTGGTTCTTCATCCCGCTGGGAAGCATCTTCATATTCCGCACAGGATGCCAAGGTCTTGGATCTGGGACAATACCAATGATCAGCTCGATTGCAGAACTTGTCATGAGGGCAATTGCAGCATTCACGCTCCCAATAGCTTTTGGCTACACAGGCATCTGCTTCGCCTCCCCTGTCGCATGGTGCGGTGCGGGTTTCCTCCTTCCTTTCATATATCTATATAAGATGAGGCACATCGAGAAAGATTATAAGGTAGCTTAAAATAAGATGAAAATCTGTCACGAGAATCAGACAGTAGAACAATTATGGGAACCGTTGTTCTCTTAATGGGACAACGGTTCCTTTTATATATATAACCTGTTTTATAAAGTTGACTTACTTGGAAAAAAAAAGAAGCACTCTTTCGAGTGCTCTAACATCTCCCGCGGGGATCGAACCCGCGTTGACGGGATGAAAACCCGTTGTCCTAACCACTAGACGAGGGAGACATATGGAGTGAGCCGCACAGGATTCGGACCTGTGACCCACGCCTTAAAAGGGCGTTGCTCTACCAGCTGAGCTAGCGGCCCATGCTGAATCAACAGCATGGAGAATCTAGCATGTTTGACTTTCTAGTGCAATACCTTTTTTAAAAATATTTTCAGAAGCAGAGGATTACCATCCGCGAAAGCAATCTGCATCTCACGTTTCAGAGTGAAACCCAAGCAGAATTGCCATGAGCACTTCTGTAAATTGCATCGCAAATCTGCGCGTTCTTAAGCCCGTCGGAGAAGGTCGCATAGCGATGTGCGGGATTTCGTTTTCCGCTCTCTATATCCTCATAGACTTCGGATAGCATGTTTGTCACAGAATCATTGAAGCCATCACCGAATGCATAGACTTTCTCAGAGACATCAATCCCTTTCCGTCCTGTTTTCAGTCGATTCAGATCCTCAGAGTTCCACCAGAGCGACCCGTCAGATCCTGTGACTGTCATCTCAAGATAGTTGTAGCGACCTTGGGTTATCTCGGAAAGGACCATCGAGGCGAGAGCTCCGCCGGAAAGCGAGAATGTGACAATCGCAGCATTGTCAGCTTCGAATCGGAAAGGTGTTCCTGTCTTCTGTCCAGCTGGCCATTGCATGCCATCTGCAACTACCCTATCCTGCATGAATGTGCCATATACAGCCTGCAGAGCAACAACTTCCTTCCCTGTGATATACCGCATCAGGTCTATCCAGTGAGAGCCTATCTCAGTAGTTGCCAGGAACTTTCCCCCGCTTTCCTTCCCATAACGCCACGAGAATGATGCAGGCAGGGCATGGAACTCCTGCATGTACGATCCATTGACAAGCAGCACATCCCCGAGCATTCCATTCCTCACAATGTTCCTTGCATCTGAGCACGCTTCATGGTAACGGCAGTTGAATCCAACTGCATTTATGACATTCTGCGCCTTTGCAAGTTCCACAAGCGCTTTCCCCTCGTCTTCGCTGAATACGAATGGTTTTTCAGAGACAACATGCATACCACTTTCCAAAGCTTGCTTTATCACACTGAAATGCTCTGAGGGAGGAGTACACACATGGACCACATCGATTCCCATCTCTGCAAGACAATTGAAATCTGTGCAGCTCTTCTTTATACCAAGCTTCCCTGCAGCTTCCTTCGTCCTCTCTGCATCGCGTCCCATCAGCACATCAACCTGATAGCCAAGAGCCCTGAGCGCTGCAGCATGCCGCTGCCCCATCATTCCGTATCCGATTACAGCAATCTTATGCAATATTTTACCCCTGATTCATTCACGCAGAAGAGGCTGAACCACGGAAACAGCCTCATTATGCATAAATCAAAGCTCTGCCATCTTTTCCAAGACACGAAGAGCTTCTTCTATTTTTGGATTAGGCACATCAGTATGCAGCGATTCGCTGACACAGCTGCGGATATGAGCTTGCAATACTTCCTGAGTGGCTTTCCTCAGGATGGACTGCGATGCCATCAGCTGTGTCGCTATATCAATGCAATAACGATCGTCGTCAATCATCTTCAGTATACCATCGAGCTGACCGCGCGCGATCTTTATCTTCCGTGTCACACTGTCTTTCTCAGCCTTCAATTCCTTTTACCTCATATCCAGCTTCTACGACAGCCTCTTTAAGCGCATCGTCAGAGACAGTCTCTGCGCATTCGACTTTCGCGTACTTGTTCTCGAGTGATACTTCAGCACTCTTCACTCCCACGACAGCGGCAAGCGCATCATGGACGTGCTTCACGCAATGCTGGCACATCATTCCTTCCACATTGATTGTCTTTGTCATAATATTCTCTCCTTCCGGTGTAGTCTCACCGATTTTATCATTCATCTCAATATCCGAGACAACGCATCCAGTCCTCTTATCTGTCATTTGATGCTGTGCATTCCGTCCGGCTTTTGCCTTGAAAAAGCGAAGTCTAAGCGCATTGGAGACAACGAAAACAGAGCTGAAGCTCATCGCGAAGGCTCCGACCATAGGGCTGAGCTTCATGCCGAAAGCAGGATACAGGACACCAGCTGCGACAGGTATGCAGATGGCATTGTAAAAGAGCGCCCAGAAGAGATTCTCTTTGATATTCCTCATGGTAGCCTTGCCAAGCTCAATAGCTTTCGGGACGTCCTCCAGATCGCTTTTCATCAATACGATATCTGCGCTTTCGATAGCGATATCAGTACCAGCACCGATTGCTATACCTGTATTTGCACGCGCTAAAGCTGGCGCATCGTTTATTCCATCTCCGACCATAGCGACTGTCATACCATCATTCTGCAACTTCCTTACCTCGCTATCCTTCTCCTGCGGCAGGACTTCAGCGATGAAGGAATCTGTGCCAGCTTCATTCTGTATTGCTCGGGCAGTGCGTTTATTGTCACCCGTGAGCATGACTGTCCGGATGCCCATTGTTTTCAGATCAGAGATAGCCTGACGTGATGATGGCTTGATTGTATCAGCAAGTGCGATGATACCAATAAGTACACCATCCTCAGTGAAGAAGAGAGGTGTCTTTCCTTCATCGGCAAGTCTCTCCTCAAGTTCTGCGAGCTTGGAAGGAACAGAAGCGAGCATCTTGCGGTTTCCTCCTGAGATGGAAGAACCTGCAACTTTCGCGGTGACTCCTTTTCCTTCCTCTGCAAAGAAAGCTGAAGCAGGAAGAAGTTCAAGCCCCCTCTTCTCTGCTTCTCTGACAATCGCTTCTCCCAGCGGATGGCCAGAAAGCTTCTCGAGAGAACCTGCTTTCACAAGCAGTGAATCAGCATCCCCTCCATTGATTGTTATGATATCCGTGACAGAGGGCTTTCCCTCCGTGATGGTGCCAGTTTTATCGAAGACAACTGTATTGATTGAATGCAATGTCTCCAAAGCTTCAGCACTCTTGATCAGTATACCGGAGGAAGCCCCCCTTCCTGTTCCGACCATGATAGCTGTAGGCGTCGCAAGCCCCAGTGCACATGGGCAGGAGATTACAAGTACTGAGATTGCGATAGAGAGTGCAAACTCAAAGCTCTCACCCGCGATAAGCCAGGCAATTGCCGAAACCAACGCTATTCCAATCACAATAGGAACGAACACACCGCTTACTTTATCAGCAAGCTTGGCAATAGGAGCCTTTGATGAAGTAGCTTCATCTACAAGCTTGATGATCTTCTGCAGCGCTGTATCCTCACCCACGCTATCAATTCGCATCTTGAGATAGCCAGAGGAGAGCACAGTCGCACCTGTGAGTTTATCGCCGGAAACTTTATCAACAGGTATGGACTCACCAGTGATTGCGCTCTCATCAACAGCACCTGAACCTTCTATCAAAGTGCCATCAGCTGGAATTGAAGTCCCCGCTCTGACTACAGCTATATCACCTTTGACAAGCTCCTCTGCAGGAATCTCCCTTTCTTTTCCATCCCGTATGACTACCGCAGTCTTTGGAGCAAGATTCATCAGCTTCTCGATGGCTTCGGACGTACGCCCTTTCGCTCTCGCTTCCAGCGTCTTTCCAAGAGTAATCAATGTGAGTATCATGCCTGCCGACTCGAAATAGAGGTCCATAGCGAAAGCATGTGCAGTCCCAAAATCCCCGGAACCAAGCGCAAATGCGATCTTGTACATCGCATATATTCCATAAACGAGCGCAGCTCCAGAACCCATGGCTATCAACGAATCCATATTCGGTGAGAGATGGAAAAGGCTCTTGAAGCCACCTATGAAGAATTTCCTGTTTATCACAGTTACGGGAAGCACAAGAATAAAGAGCGTAAGCGCAAAGACCATCGAGTTTTCAGGACCAAGCAGGAATGATGGAAGAGGCCATCCCATCATATGACCCATCGAGATATAAAAAAGAGGCACAGTGAAGAGGAGCGACCACAAAAGCCTCTTCTTCATTCTCTTATACTCTTCTTTCGCGATATCACGATGCTCGGATTTGCCTTTCTGGCTTTTCTGTACCGCTTCCTCCGTCTTTGGAATAGCTCCATATCCAGCTTTCTCGACAGCTGAGACAATCCCGTCCTCTGTAAGAGCATTCTCATCGTACTCAACTTCCATGCTGTTCTTAAGGAGATTGACATTGACCTCCTTAACTCCATCTAGTTTCCTGACGCTTTTCTCTACCCTGACCTGGCAAGCCGCACAGCTCATGCCGGTAACATCAAAGCATTCTTTCATATATCTCTCCTACACCCCACCCTCGTGGGGTGTTATAAAGAATATAATCCATTTCATTCCATCTTGCAAGGAACTAACATCTCGGGCAAGCTCAAATCATGGGCAGAAGATTGATCGTCGGCGACATACATTCATTTCAATTCACGCTCTCACGAAGAGAGCGACCGGTATGCGGTGGAGAGAGTGCCAATCGATTGATACATTTCAATTCACGCTCTCACGAAGAGAGCGACTAGATTTCCTCTGTCCTTCTTGATTGTATAGAGATTTCAATTCACGCTCTCACGAAGAGAGCGACAGAGGCTTTGGCTCACAACTGGGATCTTCTCCAGATTTCAATTCACGCTCTCACGAAGAGAGCGACTCTCTCTAGGTCTGAATGGAATACTCTTTCTGAACTTATTTCAATTCACGCTCTCACGAAGAGAGCGACAGCAACAGCTTGTTTCTAAAGAGATTCGTAAAAAATTTCAATTCACGCTCTCACGAAGAGAGCGACTACATCGTTTGGAGATTTTGATATTATATGATTATTTCAATTCACGCTCTCACGAAGAGAGCGACTTTTCTGCCCGTGCACCCATTGGCACCATAGGGATTTCAATTCACGCTCTCACGAAGAGAGCGACCAACGGCCAGTGCCAGCCTGTATCGAAACCGCTCAATTTCAATTCACGCTCTCACGAAGAGAGCGACTTTGGGGAAGAAGAATAGTTATCCACGATAGAGAATTTCAATTCACGCTCTCACGAAGAGAGCGACGCGCCGCCGCAAGCTCGTGAGGCTGGAGCATCCTATTTCAATTCACGCTCTCACGAAGAGAGCGACAGAGCGCTGGCTTGTGTCCTTTAGGCCTATCAACGATTTCAATTCACGCTCTCACGAAGAGAGCGACAGCAGATGGCAGATGCAACGCTTATGTTCACGGATTTCAATTCACGCTCTCACGAAGAGAGCGACGGCTCATTCTTCTCAATGTTCATCGGTGCGATAAGATTTCAATTCACGCTCTCACGAAGAGAGCGACAGAGCGCTGGCTTGTGTCCTTTAGGCCTATCAACGATTTCAATTCACGCTCTCACGAGGAGAGCGACTGACATTCTGCCAAACCACGTTGAGAGAGGCTTGATTTCAATTCACGCTCTCACGAAGAGAGCGACCCATTCAAGCATCGGGTTCATCGAGCGGGATGCCATATTTCAATTCACGCTCTCACGAAGAGAGCGACAAGGAACCGCCTATCCCAGGCTCTGGCGATGAAAGATTTCAATTCACGCTCTCACGAAGAGAGCGACCTCTACAAGGGAGTCTGCCGTCTCCTCGCAGAAATTTCAATTCACGCTCTCACGAAGAGAGCGACGCTGTTCTGCTGCTTCACAAGCTCCGATATCTGGATTTCAATTCACGCTCTCACGAAGAGAGCGACTCTCCCTTGAGTCCTAAGAGGCTTTCAGCATCATATTTCAATTCACGCTCTCACGAAGAGAGCGACAAGATTAATCTTTGCCATATAAACCTCCAATAATTATTTCAATTCACGCTCTCACGAAGAGAGCGACTTATACGTCAGAATATCCCTTATTTTGAGCGTTTATTTCAATTCACGCTCTCACGAAGAGAGCGACACTATCATTGCATGCAATTTTAAGCAAAATCAAATTGTTTTGTCTACAATAAAATTTTATGTTTCTTTCCTTCGCTAAATGATATGCAAAAAACATACAAAAATAAGTGCGAACCAGCTAATGAAAAGATGTCTAATTCAGGTTCGCACTAAATAACCAATATATCATCCTGGAAAAATTCAGGATGCACTCCGTAATGTTCAACCTTTCTTTTCCAATTGTTTCCAAGATTATAAAAGATGATGCTATCATGTTTCGAATCTATAATTTTTAGAAGTGTATCCTTAAGTTTCAAGTATTGCGAATAATCTAACTCACATTCAAAAACAGAATTCTGAACCCGTTGCCCGAAATCCATACATTTCTTTGCAACATTTCTCAATCGACGTTTGCCTTCTGCTGTCTCAGTATTAACATCATATGTAATCAGAACAAGCATAATATCCTCTATTTCCACAAGAAAGGTGGATATGAATCTAAATCACCACGGATTGTCCTAGCCAACAACAATGCCTGAACATATGGAACCAATCCCCACTCTATACGCTCTTCAAGAAAAGGATGACGTAACTGTTCTTTTTTATGACTTTGCCACTTCTGCAGAAAAAGCTTTCGACCATCATCATTTAGAAAAACAGCTCCATTTTCTCTGAAATCAAACATTTTACTAGTAAAAATCCCGAGATTAATGCCAGAAATAACGAATCTATCAGCAACAGGTCCACGAAGTTCTTCTTCAAGATCCAAAGCTAGACTAACACGTCCCGGTCGATCAGAATGAAGGAATCCAACATATGGATCCAATCCGATACTTGCTAATGCTGCAGTACAGTCTTTAGCAAGAATAGAATATGCAAAAGAAAGGAGTGCATTCACTGCATCTAGCGGTGGTCGCTTGTTTCTTCCAGCAAAATAGAAAACATTATCAGATTTACGAATCAGAGAACCGAAGACCGAAAAATAATGTCTCGCACAATCACCTTCTATCCCCATTAGCCCATTGATATTTTCGGCTTCAGCTATAGATGGAAGAACAGCTTTCAGATATGCACTTTGCTCTTCCACAGAACTTATGTTATCTATTTCTGGATGATCCCGACAAAGCCTCTCAAGAATCCATCTTGAATTGAAGACTTTGCCTAATATAAATTGTCTCGCATATAAAATTTTCCGTTCATAAGAATCGGCTATTCTGTATTGCTCACGCCGAAGAAGAACGTTACCATTAGGTAATCCGCTTACACGTGCAAGAAACCTACCTTCCGGTGTAAAGAATGAAACATCGATACCTACTTCAACACATTTGCCAAGTAGCTGTGGAGAAGCACCTCTATATGTAAAGCATATTATATTTTCAAGCGTATGCAACGGAAGATGTATATCCCGATTGCCATCACGTTGTATAACTACATTCTCTCCATCAAGACGTAAATATGTATCAGGTGAAATTATATAAAGCGTATTAAGCAGTTTTCTCATCAATCCTCCCGTAACGCATTCCTTATATACATATTCGAATCTTTTTTCATTGGACGAGGTAAACAATCACTAACCAAAGAACAAGATTTGCAATGCGCTGCAACTACCGAAGGAGGAGTACGTCCTTCAGAAAACAACTGGAAC
>JADIMT010000099.1 GCA_017694595.1 Candidatus Ornithospirochaeta stercoripullorum
TTTGCCTGCACCTTCCTTCAGATTCCACCTCACGATGGACACCCTTGGTGTTCAGCTAACGGTAAGCACTGCAACTCCCGCAGAGGTCTTTCACCTCCTAGATACGTGACATGCCAGTCACACATAGAAAAGCGGACCCGAAGATCCGCTTTTTGTCATTATTTCTCAAGTACAGCCTTGATTCTTCTGACTCCCGCAGAAGATGACTGCTCTTTGAGTATATGGAAATGACCCATATCGCCAGTGTGTGTGACATGCGGACCACCACAGACTTCCTTTGAGAAATCGCCAATAGTATACACAGTGACTTTCTCACCATACTTTGAGTCAAAGAATGCGATAGCGCCTTCCTTTCTAGCTTCATCAAGCGTCATCGTCTCAACAGTGACAGGAAGATCTCTCTTGATCTGTTCATTTACAAGATCCTCGACTTCCTGGATCTGCTCCTTTGTCATCGGCTCAGGATGAGTAAAGTCGAATCTCAAGCGTTCTGCTGTAATGTTAGATCCCTTCTGTCCGACATGCGTGCCTAGGACACGGCGAAGAGATGCATGAAGAAGGTGTGTCGCAGTATGCAGCGCTGTTGTCTCATTGCTGTGATCTGCCAATCCACCTTTGAACTCCTTCTCTGCGCCAGCTCTGGAAAGAGCCTGATGCTTCTCGAATGCTTCGTGGAAGCCAGCTTCATCAACTGTGAAGCCATGCTCTGCAGCCAGCTCCTTAGTCAGCTCAATAGGGAATCCATATGTATCATAAAGCTTGAATGCCAAGCGGCCGGAGATGACACGGTCCTTGCCTTTGAGGAGGTTTGGAAGCATCTTCTCGAACTCTTTCTCACCTTTTGTAAGCGTGACGGAGAACTTTTCCTCTTCCTTCTCCAGCTCTTCATGGATGAATGCCTCATGCTCAGCAATCTCAGGATATGGCTCCTTATAGAGAGCGATTACGACATTCGAAAGCTCTGAAAGGAATGGATGGTCGATACCAATCTTCTTGCCATGGCGCACTGCCCTTCTGATCAGACGGCGCAGGATATACCCCTGACCTACATTGGATGGAGCAACACCTTTCTGATCGCCTAGAATAAATACAGATGTACGGATATGATCGCTGATGATCCTGATAGAGATATCATCCTCTTCATTCTCTCCATACTTCCTGCCTGAAAGTCTCTCAATCTCATGGATGATTGGCTGGAAGACTTCAGTCTCATAGACGCTCTTCTTGCCCTGAAGGACAGCAACAGTCCTTTCGATGCCCATTCCTGTATCGATGCACTTCCTCTCCATCTCATGGAACGTGCCATCCTTCTCTTTGCGATACTGCATGAAGACATCATTCCAGATCTCGAAGTACTTGCCACACTTGCATCCTGGCTTGCAATCAGGACCACAAGCTGGACGACCTGTATCGAAGAACATCTCTGAATCAGGACCACAAGGACCTGTCTCTCCTGCCGGTCCCCACCAGTTATCCTCACGTGGCATAAAATAAATATGCGATGGATCGATACCCAGCTCCTGCCATCTCTGAGCAGCTTCAGTATCACGGGGAACATCTGCATCGCCTTCAAAGACAGTCACAGACAATCTCTCTACAGGAATTCCCAGTACCTTCGTCAGGAACTCAAAGCTGTAGCCAATCATCTCGTTCTTGAAATAATCGCCAAGTGACCAGTTGCCAAGCATCTCGAAGAATGTGAGATGATGCGGATCTCCGACGCTATCGATATCACCTGTGCGGATGCACTTCTGATAATCACAAAGCCTTTTTCCTGCTGGATGCTCAGCTCCAAGAATATACGGTACAAGCGGATGCATGCCTGCTGTAGTGAAAAGCACAGTTGGATCGTTTTCCGGAATCAGGGATGCTCCCGATATCTGCTTATGTCCCTTAGAGACAAAGAAATCAATATACAGCTTTCTCAGCTGATCTGCTGTGATGTCTTTCATACTTTTTCCTTACTCCGCTATATCCTATTCAGCTGAAAATCCATGGTCAAGAGAAAGAGAACAAATCAGAGCCATCGATTTCCTTGCGCGCCTTCGGAATGATTCTTTTCAGATCCCTATGAGAAGAGAATGTCAGCGCGCCATTATTGATGCGCTTAGCGGCAAATGTATAGGAAGGCACTTCCAGCATGGAAGAGGAAAGCATTGCACGTCCACCAGAAGCCAACACGCGATCGAACACAGCCCATGAGGGGCCTCCATCCTTCTCTTCCGCCAGGAATGCGGCTTCTGTAATGGATGACAGGAAGCTGTTGCGCACCATGACAAGCCAACGCTCTATCTTCTGGGAAGGAGGAAAGACAGAAAGCAACAAGCCAGATGCGTAAATCCTTCCTCTCAGCATAGCTTGCTCTTTATCTTGGCACTTGGACACAGGCGAAGGCAGAACCGCAATCACATTACCGCTGTTATTGAGAAGAAACTGAGCTGCGAATACAGGAAGACCATCATCGAGAGTAAGAAGCACCGTCACATCCTCTTTCATCAGACAGCCAAGTGCATCGAGTGCATCGCTTTTGCCTTGCATCGACGGGCGTGGCATACCAAGAAAAGTGACTTTGCGCTTTTTCAGCAATTCAAGATTGCCAGATGCATATATCACAGGAAAGAACTCCCCTCTCTCTTCAGGGAAATATGGATGCTCAGGATATAGCACATTTGTCTCGATGCGCTCAGATGCGAAAGCAGACGCTATAGATGCACGTTCGGATATGATTCTCTCAGCGCTTACTCCAATGACCGAGGCGATGACTTCGGCTGATTCTGTCAGCGGTATTTCAGGATCTGGGAGAGCCATCAAAAGCTTCCAGGAACGTTCCCTATCACCTGTCAGAGCAAAAAGCGTCTCATAATTCGCGGCTTTTTCTTTATCCTTGGTCAAAGGCATCGCCGTTTGGCCTCCAGCAGTATCTGAACAAAATCCGCAAGTGGTGTGGAAATGTCATGCTTCTTGCCAAGCCTTGAGACAGCGCCTGCGAAATATCTGTTTTCCGTCTCACGCCCAGAGAGAAGATCCTGAAGCATCGATGTCTTGCCATGATCGCGCAACGCTGTGACTGTCGCATTCATCTTCTCTATATCATCCTGGGTAAGCGCAATGCCTTCAGCTGCCGCTACACGTTGCACTTCTCTGGCAACCAATCGAACAGCTCTGATGAAGTCAGGATTGCTGGAAATTGCAGCGTAATCAGCAACCAATATAGCTGATAGCGTATTGAAGCAGGTGTTAAGCATGAACTTCCACCACTTCTCATGAAGGATATCTTCTGCGATAGTATATCGTTGCCCTGCTTCCTCAAAAAGCGTAGCAATTGCTTTCACGCGTTCCGTCTTCTCATTGTGCTTCTCTGCGAAGACAATCCTTCCTCCATCGGAGAAGCATGTAGTTTCAAAACTAGAGTGGACAGATGAGAGATCCGTTATAAATGCATAAAGAAGTTTCTCTTCTCCGAAAGCGGAAGCGAGAACGCTCTCAGCTTCAATACCATTGAGAAGTGACATCAATACAGTCTTGTTGTCAATGAAAGGACGGGCTTCTTTGATGGCATCATCAAGCTGCATGTTCTTCACAGCAAAGATAACCAGATCAGCAATATCGCTCTCATCAGGTGTCAGGAAGCGGAAATCAACATGTTCACCGTTGTAGATCAGGCCATTTCCATAACGTTCCTTGCGCTCCTCATCCACGATAAAAGCCAAATCAGAATGCGCTTTCAGCTTCCAGCCTACAGCAATTCCTACAGCACCTGCCCCGATAATCCGTATTTTCATGCCTCAAGAATACATTCCACGAAACAGGTCAGGCAAGACAAAGTAGCAACTATCTGAAAAGTTTCCTTTATGGTATCATTGATATATGGTCCTTGTCCTGCATTGCATTCTATCGTTCATACTTGCATGGAACATCAGCGCTGCAATCCCTGCGTTCCTCACGCCGAGATTCCAGTCCAGAACATCCATGATACTGAAGACCGCGATGCTGTACATCATCTGTCTTTTTCCAATCATTCCGGACTTTGTGCAGACTTATCTTATATCGTTTGCAGTCTTCATCGCGTATATTTTCATTTTCTATAAAGATAGCAATGAGAAAGATCTTTCCTTCTCTGCAATCTTCTTCTCTATCATTGGTTCCTGGTCATATCTATCATCATGGTGGATTGAGAGAATAAGCATGCAAAGCTTCCCGACAGGTATCGGTGCGTTATCAGCAGTGCTGCTTGTCGTACTTGCAATACTGTATTTCAGCATCTTCCGTGTCTATTTCAGACAAGTATCGGACAGCATGCTTCTGGCATCTTTCTCGAAGAGAATGTGGAATTATGCGACGATTATCGCACTCGCACCCTCTGTTATCGTGCTGACTCTTGTCGTGAACCCACCGAAAAACCTTCTTCTGCTGCAGGCGCTTACATTCTTCTCGATACTAATCGCTACCATGCTGTTTCCTCTGCTTTATCAGATGGGAAGAAGTGCCAAGCTTTCTGAAGAGAACTCCAGACTGAGAGCCATGGGAGCATACTACCAGAGCGTTGAAGCCCAGCAACAGGAAATCAGGAAGCTGAAACACGATCTGATGAACCACCTCACTGTTATCGCAACATACTTAGATCTCGGAGAGAACGATAAAGCTGTTGATTACCTGAAAGAACTGGGAACCCGGTTTTCAGAGCTGACAAAACAATATACGCAGAACACACTCATCAATGCCATTCTCAACTCGAAGCAGCAAAAAGCCTCCACGCAGGGACTTGCCATTGAGATAAAAGCAGATGTGGAGTCAAAGCTGAATCTAGATGAGACTGATCTCTGCACGCTTATCGCAAACAGCCTCGACAACGCTATCGAAGCAAATCCTCCAGATAAGAAAATCCAACTGGAACTGCTGCAGGACGAGGACAGATTGCTATTCTCTGTCACCAACCGCTATGAAAAGAAAATCAGGATGGAAGCTGATGGCAGTTTCATCACTTCAAAAGATGACAGCAAGAACCATGGACTGGGCATAAAAAACATCAAAGAAGCTGTTGAGAGAATGGGTGGAAAGATTGAAATCACAACAAATGACAACATCTTCCGCCTCTATGCTGAAATAAGGCTTGAAAATGAAGCGTAACACAACTCTGAGAAAGCGCCTGATGCTCTATTTCCTGATAGTCATGCTTCTGCCTCTCTTCGTCTTCCTCTCCTTCTATCTAATCTCCGGTGACAGAACAATCATGCATATACTCACAGAGCAGGCTTCCCTTTTGATAGACTCCGATGCCCAGGCAGCTGCAAGCGTTGTAGAGAAATACAGGCATAAGTCTTATCAGGCAGCACAGGATGCATTGATACAGAGCATGCTTGAATCCGGAGAGAAGCCGGAGAGGACTATCACATCGCTTTACCATATCATGGAAGGAGATACATATCTTGCTTCTCTTACTATATGGCGAAAAGATGGCATGATGATGACAAGTACGCACAATCCATCATCAAGTGGTAACGAGTGGGACACAATTCGCAAGATACTGCCAGAAAACCGCGAATGGATTGTAACAATCGATGGAGAGAGAAACGAAAACGGCCATCAGATAGCTTTCACTATCGTACGAAGAATCAGGGTTGATGGCGAGATTGCCGGCTATGCGGTAATCAATGTCTATAGTGGAGCCATCACTCCGCTTCTCGATGGAGGCGGCTTCTTCTCGGACTTGCTTCTCATAGACAAAGAGCGGGGAAAAGCTGCTTCGCTAATGAAGCCTCAGAGCTTCTACGATATCTATCATGACAATGGCAACAACATCGTGACCCGCCCTATCGCAGGGACCAATCTCATGATAACTGGAACAATCAGCAGGACAGGACTGGAGAACAGCCTCAGAGAGATTGTGATTTATATCATCATAAGCCTCTCTGCAGGCTTTATGCTCTCTCTTATTCTCACTCTCCTTTTCTCTCGCTCAATCTCGCGCAGCTTCTCTCTTCTGAGCTCCGGCATGAAACAGTTCGAGAAAGGTGACTTCTCTACAGCATTAAGCACGACTGGAATCTCGGAGTTCGATGAGCTTTCCAGAACATTCAACAGCATGGTCAAGCAAATTGAAGTGCTTATCGCGAGAGAACGCGAAGAGGAAGCAAAAGCCGCAGAAGCGGAACGAAAAGCACTGGAAAGCCAGCTCAACCCACACTTCCTTTTCAATACGCTCTCCACTATCAAGGCACTGGCACATCTGCACGGGGAAGAAGAAATCAGCATAATAGCCACAAAGTTGGGCAAGCTGCTTCGTTACAGCATCAACAACCATTCTCCCGATGCCACAATCAAAGAATCACTGGAATTGGCAGAAAGCTATCTGATGATTCAGAAAATCCGCTTCGGGGAGCGGCTTGAATATAGCATCAACTGCCCAGACGAGCTTCTTTCCTTCTCAACTCCACGCCTTCTGATCCAGCCGCTGGCTGAGAATGCAGTCACGCATGGACTTGAGGGGAAGACTGGAGACTGGAAGATTGAAATCAAAGTGAAAAAATATGGTGCAAATCTCTCTATCATTGTCGAGGACAATGGCACAGGTTTCGATGCCAGTCAAGATTTCAAAACTCTTGCAGAAGAAGGTCACACAGGGCTTTACAATATAAAGCGACGGCTGGAACTGCGCTATGGCAACGAGTTCAGCTTCATGCTTGATTCAGCTCCAGGGAAAGGCACTAAAGCTATAATCATCATCCCTTACGGGAAGGAGGCATAGCATGCTCAGCACAGTGATTGTTGAAGACGAAACTTTGATACTCCAGGAACTACTGTTGACTATACCTTGGAACGAACTTGGACTGAGTGTAGAAGGGACTGCCGAGAATGGTCTTGATGGAGAGAGGATCATCAGAAGCATCGATCCTGATATAGTCGTCACTGACATCAGGCTTCCAGGCAAAGATGGGCTTGAGATGCTCAAAGATGCCGCAGTGGAGCATGGAATCATCATCTCTGGCTATACAGATTACAGCTATATGAGAAAAGCTATCAGGCTTGGTGTGTTCGACTATCTGCAGAAACCGATAGAGACATCCGAACTTATAGTAGCACTGAAACGGCTTAGGGATGAGATAAACGAAGAGAAGAAGAGCGAAATCATCACAGAGCATCTTTTGCCTGAGAAGATCAGCAACCACAGCATCAGGCTAGCTGTCAGCTATATCAACGAACACTACAGGGACAGCATAGGATTACAGGATATCGCAAGTATTGCAAATGTATCGGAAAACTACATCTCGACGCTCTTCAGAGAGGAAACAGGCATGAACTTCCTTCAATATCTCAATGCTGTGAGAATCAGCAAAGCTACCGAGCTTCTGCGGAAGAGCTCAATGAACATCTCTGAGATAGCTGAAGCGACAGGCTTCCCCACCCCAGGTTATTTCACAAAAGTGTTCAGACGCTTCTTCTCAGTCACTCCATCGGAATACAGAAGCAACGAGAACTGAAAGTCCCTCCCGGAAGAGAGGGACAAGGAGAAACATCAGCCTTTGCGGGAATCATAAACAGCAGCACCACCAAGGAAATAGCGTGAAAGAGTGAAAAAGAGAATGAACATCGGAATGGATGCCAGGAAGGCGCAAGCCATCATAGCTCCTTCATCAGTCATCTTCTCCTCACTGAATTTCGTTATATACTGCGGTATCGTCTTCATAGCTTCGCTCTGTGCTACAAGCAGAGGCCAGAGAAGATTATCCCACTGGTTGCGGAATGAGAGAATGCCAAGTGTCGCGATTACAGGCTTGGAATTCGGTATGACTATTTTTGCATAGATTCCAGGCTCGGAGACGCCATCAACCCTCGCAGCATCCAAGTACTCTGAGGGGAACGTGAGCAGGTACTGCCTCATCTGGAACACACCGAATGCAGATACCATGAATGGGATAATCATGCCACGGTATGTATTGATCATGTCCATACCAGATACAACCATGTACAGCGGTATCATGATAGCCTCGAATGGAATCATCATCGTAGACATGATTGAAATGAATATCAGATTACGGCCACGGAAGCGGAACTTAGCCAGCCCATAGCCGCACAGAGATGCAAGGAAAACTGTCGTGAAACTATCCGTAATAGCGACTACCAGCGAATTGAACAGATTGCGGAAGAACGTAGGGTTATCATTATTGCCCATTATCGCTCTATGGAAATTCGTGAAGAATGTCCTGTCTGCCGACGTGAAGTATTCTTTCGATGGTATCCACGAGAATGGCATAGCGAGAATCTGCTTCGCATCCATGAATGAGGCTGTAATCATGAAGATGATCGGAGTGATTGTGAAGATGAGAACTGCAATCAGAAGCACCCAGATCAACACTTCCACAACTGTCACTTTTCCAACAAATTTATTCATACAGCCCTCCTAGTACTCCACATCCTCGCTCGAGCGTGTGAGCCTGAGCTGCAGATAAGTAAAAGCCAGCATGATCAGGAAGAGGACTATGGACATAGCGCTCGCTCTTCCCAGCCTTCCATTCCTGATACCTGTAAAATAGATATTCATCGTGATGACATCGATTGGGAAACGGGAAGAACCACCCTGATAAAGCATGTACTGCGTACTAAATGTCTTCAAGCATTGCAGCATAGCCATAATTGAAACCATAGCTGTTGTAGGTTTCAGAAGCGGAAGTGTGATACGCCAGAATGTATGCCAGCGTGATGAGCCATCCACAGTGGCTGCTTCATAAATTGTATTGGGAATGGATGCCAATCCAGTAATAAAGAGAATGACAAAGTATCCGATGTATTTCCAGAAATAAATCATCATCGTCGATATCTGCAGCATCGTTGAATCAACAAGCCAGTTGTAATCGACACCTTGCGTATGCATGACAGTATTCGAGATTTGGTTCATCAATCCCCTGGGATCGAAGATTATCATCCAGATTGAAGCTGCAACGACCGATGAAAGCACAGCCGGAGTATAGTACATCAGCTGAAAGAATCCTCTGTACTTATCCTTCCTGAGCTGCATGAGGAATGTAGCAAGAATGAGAGAAGCGATAATCATCGGAATGAATGTTCCGATAGTGAATATAAGCGTCGCTCTAATTGAATTGGAAAGCGGGAAGCCTCCATTGTCTTTCGTGAATATGTAGATGTAGTTTTCCAGTCCTACGAACTCACTCGTTCTTGCTATAGCCCTGCGGTTCGTAAGAGAAGTCACAAAAGCATTGATGATTGGATAAAAACTGAAAACTGCGAAGAATATCAGGCAAGGAATGGTGAAGACAAATCCCCATTTCGCTTGCTTCCGCTCTATGCTGTATCTCTTCTGAGACAACTCATCCTCCTTAGTTTGCCCGGGGAAAGCCCCGGGCAATGAAATCAGGCTTCTTCGTCAAGAATCTCCTGACAATTGGCTTTGAGATCAAGATAAGCCTGCTCCGGTGTAACGCCCTGGAGCATGACAGCTTCTACTGCATTCCTAAGCTGTGCCTGGAATTCTGCGGAAGCGGCTCCGTAGTAAACGACATGACCACGCTCGAAATCACCGAGGAAGACTTCGGAATATGGCATATTCTGATATGTCTCAGATTCCATAAGTTCCTTTGTCGGCTGAATCAGCTGGACTTCTGCAAGATACTCTTCACCATGTGAAAGCATATAGCCAATCAGCTCCCATGCTGCTTTCTGTGTAGCTTCATCGGCATCTGCGTTGACCATGTAATAGTGGCCGTAGTAGCAAGCAGCAACGTCATTGACAGCATCTTCAAAGACTGGGAATGGAACAACCATCCACTCTCCAGAATCATAGAACTCTGGGTTATCAGCTTTGATTCTGGCTTCCTGGTAAAGACCTGTCGTACACATAGCGATATCGTTATTGTCTTTATTGAAGAGTGAACGTGCGTTTGTGTATGTAGGAGAACCAAGGTTAAGACCACTCGGACCCCACTGCTGCATGAATGTAAGAACCTTTACCCATGCATCTTCGCCAATGATAGCCTCTGTTCCATCATCGCTGACAAGCTTTCCACCCAGCTGCTCAACCATTGGAACGAGCGTCTCAAGGTAGTATGGATATCTGAAATCATAGCCACGGCGAACAAGGATATCACCATCGCGGATCACAAGCTTCTCGGAAAGCTCTACCATATCCTCCCATGTCTTTGGATAATCTGTCTCTGGATCAAGACCTGCATCGCGGAAGACTTTCTTGTTGATGAATATACACCAGTTCGTCAACTCAAGAGGCAAACCATAGACTTCGCCATCATATGTCACTGGATCGATCATACCATCGAGATATGCATCCTTCACGGACTGAGCATCTGTAAAGCCTGCAGCTTCGTAATCCATTGGCGCGACACGGCCTGCTACAATGTATGGATACTCATCGCTGATGGAGAGATTGAACATTGTCGGTCCCTCACCTGCTGCAAATGCTGTCTGCACAAGCTCAATCAGCTTTGTTGAAGCCTGTCTTGTCACATTGACAGTAACATTTGGATGAGTCGCCTCAAACTCCTCGATATACCTATCTTCCAATGCCTGTCTGTTGACATCTTCATGTGTCCAGAATTCGATGACAATCTGCTTGTCTCCGCTCTCACCAGAGCCACCTGCAAAGATTGAGAGTGCCATTAAAAATACAAGAAGAAGCGAAAGTGCTTTTCTCATGCCTACCTCCTATTGTCTTCTGTACTTCCATTGTCGATTTTCAAAAGGGAGGGGGCAATGGTCGATTCTTCCGCTTTCTGGAACAAATCAACGCTTTCCGTGTCCGATACAGACGATTATAATCGTGATATGTCCGACAAAATCATCGTTCATGGTGCAAAAGTCCATAATCTGAAAAACATTGATGTGGAAATACCGCTTGGCAAGATTACAGTAATCGCTGGCGTTTCCGGTTCTGGAAAATCATCCCTGGCACTGGGCGTTCTCTATGCGGAAGGTTCCAGACGATACCTTGAAGCTCTCTCCACTTACACAAGGCGCAGAATGACACAGCAAGAGAGAGCAGATGTCGACGAAGTACTCTACATACCAGCTTCTCTTGCGCTTCGCCAAAGGCCTGGTGTCCCTGATATCCGCAGCACATTCGGAACAGGTTCGGAACTTCTCAACTCGCTGCGCCTGATGTATTCGCGTCTTGCAAGCCATAAGTGTCCAAACGGCCACTATGTTGCGCCATCGATGAACGTGGCGGCGGGAAAAGCACTTACCTGCCCCATATGCGGAGAGAGTTTCTACGCACCTGGCGCTGAAGAGCTCTCATTCAACAGCACAGGAGCTTGCAAGAAATGCAACGGTACTGGCATGATCAGAACTGTCGATGAAACAACACTGATTCCAAACCCATCTCTCACTATCGATGAAGGAGCTGTGGCTCCCTGGAACTCTTTAATGTGGTCTCTGATGACAGATGTATGCCGTGCTATGGGCGTAAGGACGGATATTCCATTCAAGGACCTAACAGAGGAAGAGAAAGAGATTGTACTCCATGGTCCAGCTGTCAAGAAACATATACTCTACAAAGCTAAGAGTTCCAATCAGGCAGCCGAGATGGATTTCACATACTACAGCGCTGTATATACAGTTGAGAATGCCCTAGCTAAAGTAAAAGATGAAAGCGGAATGAAGCGTGTCTCCAAATTCCTGAAAGAGGAAATATGCCCAGATTGCCATGGCTCAAGATTCAGCAGCAATGCACGTTCACCTCTTATTCTTGGCCTTTCCATCGATCAGGCTTCTGCTATGACGCTGACGAATCTTCTTGCATGGACAGGAAAAGTTCCTCAAAGCTTACCAGAAGAGATGCGAAAGATGGCAGAGAACATCACAGAAGCTTTCCAGGATACAGCGAAAAGACTCATCGATCTGGGCCTCGGATATCTTACACTCGACAGAGCAGCTTCCACTCTCAGCACTGGAGAAAGACAGCGAATGCAGCTTGCAAGAGCTGTGCGAAACCGTACAACTGGTGTGCTCTATGTCCTCGATGAACCATCAATCGGTCTTCATCCAGCCAACCTTGAAGGACTCAAGAGCGTCATGCATGACCTAATAGCAGATGGCAATTCCGTAGTACTCGTTGACCACGACACAGATCTGCTCAAAGAAGCTGATTACCTTATCGAAATGGGAAAAGGTGCAGGAGAGAAAGGCGGAGAAGTGATTTGTACTGGCACAATCGACGAGATTACAAAAGCGAAACAATCTGTTATAGGGGCATTCCTCAGTGGCAATAAAAGCGCTGCCTTGCCTCCACAAGCGAAGGAGGCAATCTTCTCAAATGGTACAATTCATATCAAAACAAGAGCAATCCATACAGTGAAGCCACTTGATGCCTCTATCCCGAAAGGCCGCCTTACTGTCATTACAGGTGTCTCAGGTTCTGGCAAGACAACTCTTGTCCTCGAAAGCCTTGTTCCAGCAATGGAAGCAAATATAAAAAATGAAAAGCTTCCAAGCCATGTCGAATCCATCGCTTGCTGCAACATCAGAAACGTGAAGCTCATTGACGCGACACCAATAGGCATCAATGTCAGATCCACAGTGGCAACTTACTCGGAAGTACATGATGAGCTGAGAAAGCTCTTCGCGAAAACTAACGATGCCAAGGCTGGCAAATATAAAGCTGGGGACTTCTCTTACAATACAGGCAAACTTCGCTGTCCAGTCTGCGATGGTACAGGCTACATCAGTCTTGATGTGCAATTCCTGCCCGATGTCGATATCCCCTGCCCTGAATGCCATGGTTCAAGATACTCGAAAGAAGCAAAGAAGATAAAATACACAAACCATAAAGGAGAGGCATACTCAATCGACAGCATCATGGCTATGGATACGGAACAAGCTGCACAAGCCATCACGGATAGCGCGATCATCACATCAAGGCTGGAGACGCTGAAAAGCCTGGGACTTGGCTATCTCACGCTAGGCGAGCAGACTCCTGGACTTTCAGGGGGAGAAGCACAGCGTCTGAAGCTTGCAAGCGAGATGGGACGGAAGCAGGATGATGCGCTCTTTGTATTCGATGAACCTACAATCGGGCTTCATCCACTGGATGTCAGAGTGCTATTGTCTGTGTTTCAGACATTGCTGAACGCTGGCGTAACGCTTGTCGTAATCGAACATGACAAAGATGTGATCAGAAGCGCTGACTGG
This sequence comes from Candidatus Ornithospirochaeta stercoripullorum, assembly GCA_017694595.1. Lineage (GTDB taxonomy): Bacteria > Spirochaetota > Spirochaetia > Sphaerochaetales > Sphaerochaetaceae > Ornithospirochaeta > Ornithospirochaeta stercoripullorum. Next base: position 13,156 of record JADIMT010000099.1, read on the forward strand.
ATCATCGACATGGGGCCGGGTGGCGGAGATGAAGGAGGAAAGATAGTAGTAGCAGGAACAGCTGAGGACATCAGAGGATGCAAAGAAAGCCTGACGGGCCGCTACATCTAATCATCATGAAAGTTCAAAGAGCCCTGTATATAAGTCGTAATAACGGCCTTTCAGAGCCATCAGATCATCATGACTGCCTCTCTCAATGATACGCCCACTTTCAAGAACTATGATTGCATCAGCATTCCTGACTGTAGAAAGCCTGTGCGCGATAACAAAGACAGTACGGCCTTCCATCAGCCTGTCCATGCCCTTCTCAATCAAGTCTTCTGTTCTAGTATCAATATTGCTGGTAGCTTCATCGAGGATGAGAACAGGAGGGTTTGCAACTGCAGCCCTTGCAATTGCAAGCAGCTGTCTCTGTCCGCTTGAAAGATTGGCGCCATCTCCTGTGACCACCGTATCATATCCTTCAGGAAGACGCCTGATGAACGAATCGGCATTAGCAATCCTAGCCGCATTCTCCACTTCTTCATCAGTCGCGTTCAGATTACCATAGCGTATATTATCCCTGACAGTTCCTGTAAAGAGATGTGTATCCTGCAAAACCATGCCCAATGAGTGGCGCAGATCATCTTTTCTGATTCTCCTGACATCAATACCATCGAAAAGAATCATTCCACTTTCCACATCATAGAACCTGTTGATCAGATTTGTGATTGTAGTTTTGCCCGCACCTGTCGAACCGACGAATGCAATCTTCTGCCCCGGCTTAGCATAGAGCGAGATGTCTTTAAGGATTGGATGGTTCGCATCATAGGCAAAGACGACATTCTCAAAGCGCACATCACCTTTAAGAGGAATACGTTTGTCTCCATCCTTCCATACCCAGCCATTACCAGCTTTCTCAAGGGTGACACTGCCTTCATCGACTTCGCTTTTCTTATCTATCAATTCAAAGATTCTCTCAGCACCAGCTAAAGACGAGAGAAGGAAATTACTCTGCTGCGTGAACTGGTTGATAGGAGCGGCCGCCTGTCTTACAAATACCAGATAACTTGCAAGTGCACCTAAGCTTGTCCAGCCAGCAAGCGCCATAAAGCCACCGAAAAGAGCTACTATCGTATATGTCAGAAACGAGATGCTGACAACGGCTGGAATCATCGTGGAAGCAAAGGATTGAGCGGCGGTTCCCATCTCCTGCAATTCGCTGTTCTTCTCACGGAAGATACGTAGATTCTCCTCTTCATGGTTGAATACTTTGATAACCTTCTGTCCGGCCACCATCTCCTGTATATATCCATCGATGGAACCAAGGCTCTCCTGGTACTTCTTGTAGTACTGCTTGCTATGGCGTGCTGAATAGCGGACATAGAAGAACATGCAAGCGTATGAGAGCACTACAATCATCGAGAGTCTCCAGTTCAGTACAAGCAGCATCGTCATAGTTCCAAGAATCTGGAACCCGTTCTTAATCACAGCTGAGAAACTGTTATTCAACGCATCTGAGATTGTATCTACATCGTTAGTGTAGTAGCTCATGACATCTCCATGCTGATGGCTGTCGAAGAAGCTCAGCGGCAGTGTCTGCATATGCGTGAAAAGATCCTGACGTATATCATAGACTATCTTCTGGCTAGCTATTGCCATGATCTGGCTATATCCAAGGGACGTGAGCACACCGATAAGATATATGAGAGCTGTAATCAAAACTCCTTTCACAAGCGCATTCATTCCCCCACCTGAGACAAGGCTGTTTATGACTGGGCTTATCATATAAGTACCCAGCAGATTGCAAAGAACGCTTATGATTACCATCACAGCTACCAAAAGAAGCGATAAACGATGACGCCCCATATAAGAGAGGAGGCGTTTGACAGTATAGACCAAATTCCTTGGCTTCTTTGAACTTACCATGCGTGGCATCAGAATGTCCCTCCTTTCATTTGAGAGTCATATATTTCACGGTAAATCTGGCTTGTCTTCAAAAGCTCTTCATGAGAGCCTGATGCCACCAAGTGGCCATTATCGAGGATGAAGATACAATCAGCTTCCATCACAGTTGAGATACGCTGCGCAATGAAAATCTTTGTAACTCCTTCCAGCTTCTGCAAGCCTTCCCTGATGCAGCGCTCAGTTGCACTGTCCACAGCACTTGTTGAGTCATCGAAGATAAGCACCTTAGGTTTCTTCAACAGCGCACGTGCAATACAAAGCCTCTGTTTCTGTCCGCCGGAGACATTGACACCTCCTTGTCCAAGATCAGTATCAAGACCTGCGGGGAATCGATGTATGAATTCGCTAGCTCCCGCTATATCGCAAGCTTTCCAGATTTCATCATCACTAGCATTCTTATCGCCCCATTGCAGATTCTCCCTAATAGTACCGCTGAAAAGAAGATTTTTCTGAAGTACCATGCCGATAGCATCTCGGAGAACTTGCAAAGAGTAATTTCTTACATCTATGCCACCGACCAGGACCTCACCTTCCCCGACATCATAGAGCCTGTCAATCAGCTGCACAAGCGTCGTCTTACCGCTTCCAGTGCCTCCCAGTATTCCAACTGTAGAGCCTGCAGGAATCGTCAGATTTATATCAGAGAGTGTTTTTTCCCTAGCTTTCGCGCTATAGCTGAATGAAACATTCCTGAACTCAACAGAAGATGATGGTACATCATGCAAGGCATCATCACGTTCACTGAGCGAAGGTTCCTCATCCAGCACTGTCCCGATTCTCATAGCGGAAGCGAGGGAACGCGTAAGAAGAAGGAAGACATTGGATAGCATCATCATGGAATTAAGAACTTGCATGACATAGCTCAAGAAGCCTGTAAGCTCCCCAACTTGCAACGTGCCAGCAAGTACCATTGAGCCACCGAAGAACATCAGGCAGAGCACACAGATATACATCGCAGTCTGAAAGAACGGGAGATTAAGCACAGCTGTGCGATTTGTCTTGGTAGCAACGGAGGAGAGTGTTTCGTTGACATTGTCGAATTTAGCTTCCTCATACTCCCCTCGCACAAAAGCCTTCACTGTCCTGATAGCCCGCAAATTCTCTTCGACAACTCCATTAAGATTATCTACTGTCTTCTGAAGTACTGAATACATCGGAGCGACATGACGAACGATAGCAAAGAGCACAAGGCCTAGCAGCGGTGTTAATATGATAAAGACCAAAGCAAGCTCCGCGTTCATTGAAAAAGAGAATATAATCCCAAGCACAAGCATTACAGGAGCTCTCACCAACGGTCTCAGGCCATTGTTTATCGTGTTCTGCATCACTGTGATATCACTAGTCAGCCTAGTCACGAGCGAACTTGTCTCGAATTTATCGATATTCGAGAATGCGTACTGTTGCAGCTTCTCATACTCTTTCTCTCTTATCCGTGCACCCCAGCCATAAGCTGCACGAGCGGCGAATCTCGCATACGTCAGACCAGTGGCAAGAGCAAGAAGCGCACAGAATGCCATCTCACCACCCTTGAATAGCATGTATCGAACATCGTTGTTTGCAACTCCGATATCAATCAGATCAGCCATCATCGTCGGAATGATCAACTCAAAGCTCGTTTCAACAGCGACCAGGATGCATGCAATGATAGCAGAACTTTTATATGGGCCGAAAAGTGCAAAGAGGCGTCGGAGGTTTTTCATAAACAATCCTCCCTCTGTAGATTTTCAAGAAGACGTTGCAACAGGTCATGCAGGACAGCGCTCTCTTCTTCAGTGAATCCGGTAAGGATCTGGTCGTCAAGCTTTGCACATTCTTCCGTCCAGCGGATGGCGGCCTCTCTGCCCTTCTCTGTCAGTTCAAGTCTGTTTGAACGTCTGCAATCTACATTTTCCGTACGCGTGAGAAATCCATTTTTCCTCAACGATTCTGTCATACGCGATACAGCTGCAGGATCGATTCTGAAATAGCTTGCAATCATATTCTGCGTTGCAGGGCCATAGGAATGGAGATAAGAGAGAATCCTGGGCTGTCCACGTCCCAGTCCAAGTTCATCTCGAAGGGGTTGCAACGCATTGTCTTTTTCGTGGAAGACACGGAATATCAGTTGATTCAATGAAAGGTCCATAGCAGCATCCTTGATATATCAATCGTTGATATATCATATTCATCTTCAACGCATATGTCAGTCAACTATCTAGGCGGACTGGCTTAGACATGAACGGTACTGCGATGCGCTAACGGCACCATTCCATCATCCATCTCGACACTTGTTGATTGACAATGCAAAGAAATCAATTAACTTACAGATGGCTTACTGTCTCAGACAGTTCCTTCCTATGCTTTACAATCTTTTCTTTCTTCTCGTTTGCATGGCCGAGATCCAGGAACATCAGCACTTCCTCACAATCTGGAAGTCCAAGAACACTCTTTGCCTCATCAGGATTGAAGAAATTAATCCAACAGCTATCAACACCAATCGAAGCGGCTGCAAGCATCATATGTGTTGCTACAATTGATGCATCTTCAATACCTGAATCCCTTTTTTCGCCTGGGTAAACAAAGACATTATTCTTATCATATGCAACAACAAGAACTGTAGATGCACCATATCGGCATGGAGTGAGCTTATCGATTTTGGCAAGCCCCTCTTCACTTTGAACTACATAGACATGCTGTTCTTGCAGGTTCTTTGCCGTTGGAGCCAGCCTCCCAGCCTCAAGTATCGTATTTAGTTCCTCATCTGTAATCTTCTGTCCGCTATAGGCTTTGCATGAGTATCGTTCAGCAACAAGTTCAGAGAATTTCATTTGACACCTCCAATACGAATATCATAATGAAAAACGGAAACTTCAAGTGTGACGCAATAGCAGAAATTCTGATACAGCACAAAATTCTCAAGAGAGGATGCCCGATACACAAGCCAGTTCATACCCTAATCCGCTTATTTAAGAACCGAAGCCAAAACCTTCTTCAAAAACACCATCTCCAGCTTCTGCGAAGATACCAATAAGAGTTCCAGTGAAAGTCATATACATTGTGCATTCAGTTGCAAATGAAGCCAATGAAGCACGGCCTACTTCTACTCCATCCGCAAGGAATGCATACCACTCCCTATCACTCTTCACTTCAAGACGGAGATAAGGACACTGAGGAATGATCTTCTCTGTGACAATGGTCTCCAAATCATGAATTCTTCTTCGGAAAAATAGCTTAAGCCCACCAGCAAAACGCTCCAGATACAGATCTGCATGGTAATCGCTATTGTAGAAAACAGAGATGCCAGCACGTCCCGTAAGGGTTGTATCACATCGGACAAGCGCGGAGAATGCTGTCTCGAATTCTGTCTGTCTCAAGAGTAACATCACCGGTTCCCCCTTGTCATCTGAAAGGCAATCCTTCCCGTGCAGAATCAGGCTTCTGCCATCCGTCTCATAGCTTGCTGCATTTTCTGTTCTGACCCGAAGAAGAGGAACACCAGAAAAGCCTTCGGCAAAGCTAACAGAAGGTGCTTTCATCGGAACCGTTTCAATCCGAGAGGCCTCTTCCAACTCAACATACCCATCATGTCCAACAACAGGCCAGCCATCTTTCCATGTAACCTCTGCCATGAATGTCTCACGCCCAAGATTATGCAGATGTGCCCTTCCCGGCACTCTGATTGCAAGGAATACAGCAATCCAGCTTCCATCATAAAGTTCAAGAAGATCTGCGTGTCCAGTTGCCTGTATCTCATGACCTTTTCTATCAACATGGGAAAGTATTGGCTCTCTTCTTATTTCATATGGTCCGTAGATTGACTCAGAACGTCCCACAACTGCATGATGGCCGTACTCTGTTCCACCTTCTGCAAAAACAAGATAGTAAAGCCCATCCTTCATGTAGATATGAGGAGCTTCTGTTGCATTGCCGGATAAACCTGGAGAAATCAAGCGAAGAGGTTCAAGAAGCTTTCCGTTATCAGGATTGATGAAAGCTCCAAATAACCCGCCCTTCCCGTTCTGAGCATAAAAGCAACTTCCATCAGGCAGAAAGACGAGGCTTGGATCTATTCCGTCTTTATATATGTAGAGCGGTTCAGACCACGGTCCATCCAAAGAGTCTGAGTGGGATACAAAGTTGCCTGAACCATTTTTGTTTGTTGTCACCATATAGTATCTGCCACAATGGAAACGAATCGTTGCCGCATATAAACCACTGCTATTTCTAGCGCCTGAAAGGGCGAATCCATTTCCAGATGTCATGACGGAAGTCTCATACTTCCATTCTGAGAGATCCTCAGATGTATATAGTGAAACACCCGGATAATACTCAAAAGTTGATGTAGCGATTATGTATCTCTTACCATCATAGGTTATCGAAGGATCCGGATTGAAGCCTGATATGATTGGATTGTGTATCATAAAGTGATTATAACCGGACTACGGCAACTCATACAAACCATCCTAATATTCTTCAAATCACTTCACATGCTCCCCCATAGTCAGAATCAACATCCAGAAAGTGTTTTCCCGAGGTTTCTGACTTGTATCGCATTCGAATTGTCCTAAGCTAACTTTGCTGTTCACTAAAGTCAAAGACAAATGCTACAATCTTTGAAACAAAAAGGGAGGAAAGCAAAGCAAGTACTTTGTCTTTTGGGCTATGAACAAGAAAACTATACAAGCTATTGTGATCCTATTGGTCATAGTGCTTATCGGAGTAGTATTCGTCATAAAAGTTTCAAGCAAAGGGAATCTAGCAACCGCACAAGAAACTATAGATGGCAACGCAAACGCAGCGCAATCAAACAGGACAGAGCTTGAGATTGAGGGATTCACTCCTGAAATGATCCAGAAGAATGAGAAACCTCTGATCATTGTAATGGGTGAAAGCTGGTGCCAGCCATGCCTACGCATGCTTCCAGATCTAAGAGAATTGAATAAGACTGTTTCCGATGTGGAGATACGATACATGGACCTGGAAAAGAATGAAGAAGCATTCTCATACTTTCCAATCCGCGTAACTCCGACAATAGCAATCTTCATGCCAGAGGGAAAGCCATTCACCCCGCCTGAAGATAGCACGATAAACTATATCATCTACACATACCGCGACACAGGCGAGCATGCACTCACAATACATGAGGGAGCTTTGACCAGAGATCAGCTGGAGACAATGATAGAGGACGTAAGAAATGCTGGATAACACGCTGAACGCACTTTCAGAGAGCATTGCCTCATCAGGCTGGCTTTCCCCAGTTATTGCCTTGGTTGCAGGACTTATCACATCAATTACACCTTGTGCATTGTCCCAGATACCGCTTGTACTGGGCTATGTTGGAAAAGAAGCCTCGCCAGGAAAAGCATTCAGGCTTTCCTTGGTCTATGCGCTTGGCACGGCTGTAACATTCACAGCATTCGGCATCGCAGCATCTCTTATGGGGACTCTGATCGGCAATGCAAGCAGATGGTGGTACCTGTTTCTTGGAATACTGATGATACTCATGGCTTTGCAGATGTGGGAGATCATCAACCTTATTCCATCCACCTATCTCTCAGCCATAAACAGAAGAAGAGGTTACATCGGCGCGCTTGCAGCTGGAGTGCTTGGAGGAATTTTCTCATCCCCATGCTCCACGCCAGTATTGGTCGCACTTCTCTCGATAGCTGCAACAGAAGGCGAAGTGCTCAGAGGAGGCTTCTTGCTCCTTCTCTACTCAATCGGATGTACAGCGCTGGCTGTAGTACTTGGTTCCTCGCCTTCTCTTATCAGGAAACTTGGCACAAAGAAGTCATTCCAGCGTATCAGCAAAATACTGAATATCGTGCTGGGAATCATAGTACTTCTCATCGGGCTGTATATGCTCTATTTAGCTTTCTGAACTTCGACAGGCTCTGCAATCTCATCAAGCGAATCAAGCACAAGCGAGAGAAGGAAGTTGATGACATCCTCTTCCTTTTCAGAGCCCTGATACTCCCCAAGACTCTCTTTCTCCCCTCCACCATAGAGGGAGATTTTCTTCTCTCCGTAGAAGCCTTTGACACCGTACTCTTCCTGGAGTTCTCTTAGAGGAATGCCAGCCATTGGCGCAATTGCTCTCAAATCATCAGCTTCGATAGCAGCCGCGAAGATATATCTGCCATTCCAATACGCTGAAACTGCATATGGAGTGGCTATCATCACATCAGAACCTGCCAGCTCTGGATTACGGTGGTATCTGATTTCAATATCCCCCGCCTGATAACATCTCACGACAGCGCTATCAGATAGCGGGATGGTTGCGAAAGCGCCTTCAATGCTCTCTGTTTCTCTTCTATCAAGTATCATATTCTCTCCAGTAAATTCTCCACAGTCACCGATGATGTATCCGCAACACCGCGGTGCATGAACTCAGCGGCTACCGCCTCTCCCATTGTCTCAATTGAGCTGTCATCAGACTCTCCATAAAGAGCTATTATTACATCTGACAGCTTAATCTGATCCAGAGGTCTTGCAGGGACATAGAGCGTGCGCTGTGTATTCACACACATAATCATTCCCCCATCCTCCAGATCCGAGATATGTTTTCCAAGCTTAGCAGCTGGAATAGCTAGCTTTCTTATAAGCTCTTTCTGGCTCATTGCACCATCACCTCTGCGGTATTTATCGCTGATGAGCAGAAGCGTATTCACAGCTTCTGAAATCTGCCTGAAAGGAGATTCAAGATTTCCTAAAAGGAAGGTTTTATCAGGTCTGAACTGATATACAAACGCAAGCTCCGCAGCGAAGAATACTGAAAACCAGACGATATAGAGGTAGAGAAGCGCAATGAAAAGCGTCGCAAGAGAACCATAGATTACAGAGTAACTTACCATAGTTGAAGCAATCATGCGGAATGCGGCTGTAGCTATTGTCAATGATATTATGCAAGTAGTTGCACCAACAGCAGCAGATCCGAATTTGATTCTTGCGCTAGGCACAATCTTATATAGCAGCAGAAGCGCTCCCCAGCCGATAAGGATGAGAAGAAAGGTATAGAACAAGCTTCCATCACCATCCGTATCAAGAGCGATTTTCCTCAGTGTGTCCCCTGCCATCGAGCGGATAGCAAGCAGAGCAACTACCATGAACGCTCCGAGAATCAAGAGCGTGAGGAACGAAGTGAAACGACGTACTGTACCTGAGGATGGATGAGTCCTGAAAATACTGTTGATGACTGTATAGATCTTATTCACTAGCAGAATGCCAGTGAAGATGAATGAGATAAGACCAATCACACCCAAACTCATAGCATTAGAAGAGAACAATTCCAAATAGCTTACTATCTCAGCACCGGTTCCCTCACCAAATGTATCAACCATGATGATTTTTATCAGCTCCATGAAAGGCTGAAGTACCCCGAAAGCAGAGAGGAAGGCAAAGAGGAACGTAAAACAGGGAATGACAGCGATAAGCGTGGAATAAACCATGCCAGAAGCCATCAATGAGATGTTATCACGCCCCATACCACGAATAGCCAGTGAAGCAGCTTTCAGGTACGAAAGCCACCATGAACCTAAACAAGAAACAACCTTGCTTCCACTTCTTCCTTTCATAAAACCTACCAAAAAAGACAAAGCTATATGCACACTATAGCATCGGACATTCTACTTGAAAGTTCTCTGTCTTTCCATTATTCCCAGGAAAAAGTCAGAAATGCACTTCATGACATCTTCTTTATCAGTCTCATTGAGAAGTTCATGCCTATCATTCTTAAAGAGCTGCAGCGCGACATTTTCTATCCCAGCCTGCTTGTACATGCGCCAGACTTTCTCAACACCTTTGCCATAATCCCCGACAGGATCCTGATCACCTGAAATCAGCATAAGAGGCAGGTCTTTTCTGATACTCAGACAAGCTTCCGGATCGTTGGCAGCAAAAGATAGCGTGATGAGATCTGCATAGAACGATGAAGTGCACAGAAAGCCGCAAAGAGGATCTTCCTCATACTTCTTCCGCTCCTCTTTGTCCTTTGTCAACCATGCGATCTTTCCTTCTTTCGGGAAATGTTTCGTATAGTTCCCGAACGCCAATGAGTCCAATAACCTATCCTCAGCCTTTGAGCCATATTTAGCTGCCCGCTTCCGTGCCAGATGCAGTCCAATCCGGCCTACAATCCCCTGGCTTGCTCCCGTTCCGCATATACAAGCTCCATCATATGCAGACGAGTTCAGATTCAGGCATATCCTGGTCACGAATGACCCCATCGAATGTCCAAAGACGAAATGAGGGATGCCAGGATTTTCTTCAGTGATGAGACTATCGACAAGGATAGCATCGGAAACAACACGCCTCCACCCATTGCTCTCTGCGAACCAGCCAGTCTCACCATCCTCTTTCGTATAGCCATGGCCACGATGATCCTGGGCATAGACAGAAAAACCAAGCGAGACGAGATACTCAGCAAAAAGAGAATAACGCTGGCTATGCTCAGCCATACCGTGATTTATATGCACAGTGGCCACTGGATTCTCATTCTTCCAGATCCTGATAAATATCCTGTGCCCATCATCTGAACGAAGATATCTTGTTTCCATAACAACCTCAGAGAAAAAGATATCCTACACAAAGCCATCAAGCAAGCTGACGTTGAACAGTTCACAGTCTCTGTGTATTCTTTCTAATATGTATCTTGTGACATCTGACATCCACGGCTCGGCAGAAGGAATGAAGTTGTTGCTTAATGCTGTCAAGCATTTCAGAACTGAAGGCATACTCAGCGCAGGCGATCAATGCCCAGATCCGCTTTATCAGGCGTTTTACTCTTCACTGATCCAAGTCAGAGGAAATTGCGACAGATTCTATGAATACACATCATCTTTCCCGCCTATCGATAAAGAGCTGATGCTCTATGGACACAGAATCATCATGACACATGGGGACAGAATGAGTTCTGATGACTATTCACTCTTCCCTGGGGATATCTTCATCTCAGGACACACTCATGTGCCATCACTGGAATCGGAAGGAGGCGTTGTATTTTGCAATCCCGGCTCCCCTTCTAGGCCAAGATCCTCGGAAGGTCCTACAGCCGCACTGCTATCGGAAGAAGGTTTATGTCTCTTCTCTCTTCTCGATTTCAGCACGATACGGGCAATACGCTTCTCGCTTTCATAATACTCTCTGATGCGTATAGGAGAGACGGTAGCCCCATCACCATATGCGCTCTCTGGATCGAGTATGAAATGCTTATGTATCTCCGTAGGCTGTGAGAGTTCATCCATCAAGCGCATACCTTCCTCGAGGATATCGATTCCTCTCAGGCCATAAGCCCTGAAAGACAACGCTACAACGCGCAGCAGGAATGGGAAGCGGAAGATGAATGAAGGAAAACGCCCCCACCATTGTACCATAGCACATATCGGGGAATATCCTCTGGAGGCAAGCACCAGATTATATGCAATCTCATAGAGTGCCATGATAGCTCCAGCTTTATCGGAGAGAGGCTTATGAGGTAGCATCCAAGCAGCGTATGGCGTATAAGGCAATGAAAGGGATGCTAGTACTGCGCCTGCTTTATCCCCCCTTATATCGCTCAGCAAAGGCAGGTTGCCCATCTTTATTGCCTCAGGAAATGTCTTCAAGCCCTGCTGAAGCTTCTCACCAAGACCTCTGTTCTCTCCTATCAAGTGAATAACGCGCACATACTCTTGCGCACCTTTCCCACGGAAAACAGGCAGAGTGTAATCATCGCCTGAAAGCGTTTTCAAATAAGCAAACAAAGCACCTGTATCTGCTGCAGACAGTCCTTCCTCTCTAACTGCATCAGCAATGGCTCTCACGCTTTCAATGGAGTAAAACCCTAAATTGCTACCCAGCATGATGCACTCTTTAAACGAAGGGAGCATATGATTATCCTTTGTGCGCCTGCCACAAGCGAAATTGCACTCTGGGCAGGTCTCTGGATAAATACCGTATAAATCAGCACACGCTTTGCCATCAAGGAAATACGCTCGCGGATCAAAGCGCTCAGAGTAATATTCAACAGGAAGCCAGCCTAAAGCAAGCGCAGAATCTATAATCGTACAGCTCCCTTCCTTCCTGAAACGGCGGAAAATGTGTGATTTCTCTATCCTTTTTTGTGATTTACGTTCCACTTTGCCTTTTGACAGACTATCTTTGCGCGAAAATCCTGGCAACATGATGCCTTTGAGGTTCTTCCAGCCAAAGAGGCATCCCAGCCCCATGCTTATAGCTTCCCTTCCCCCAGATTGCACCGCTGCGTACAGCACTCCATTCTCTCCAGCCCTGCCGATTGACAGAAAGACATCAGCAAGACTGCGTCTCATCCTCATCTCAGTCTCCAAGGAAGAAAGCCCCCGGCACTCCTCTGCAGGAATGCTCACAGCGCCTTCTGTGGAAAGCGAAAGCAATTGCATTTTGCGAGAACGTCCTGTTATCACAAGCGCTTCATAGCCCAACGAAAGCAATGAAAAGCCTACCGGCGATGCAGAAAAAGAAGCCGACATCCTCTCTGTAATCGGCGATTTGAAAACTGCTGAGAAGAATGCTCCACCCTGAAAAGAGACAGCTCTGCGTTCCGGGGATGCAAAGACTATCGGAGAAAGCTTCTCGAACTCCCTGTAGAGACTTATCGCGAGCGGAAGCCCATAAGCAGGAACCTCCTCGCGGATCTCACTCTCTTCTCTATCCAGATGGATTAACAGAATGGCCATACGGAGAGTATAGCAGAAGATGGACTCTCTTACACGTGCATGCCACGCTTCACAATAGTACATGCAAACTTTATCTTCCCAAAGTCTTAGCTGTGTTATCATCTTCATATGAAGCGATTGGAATTGACTATTGACGGACAGAAGACAACAGCCCTAGCTGGAACGAAGATCCTGGACATTCTGGATATCGAGGATTTTTCTTACAGTTCCAATCCAATTGTGGCTGCAAAGGCAAATGGCATGCTCGTCTCACTGCAGGAAAGCATCGAAGGCAATACCACGATAGAGACAGTCCGTCTCATCTCACCGCTTGGCAAGAGAGTATACAGAAAGACACTCTGCTTCCTCTTGTGCTATGCCTCTGCGCTTATCGCGCCAGAACGCACTCTGATCATCGGGCACAGTTTGGGCGATGGCTACTATTTCAGATATCGAAATGGAGAAAAACCAGATACAAAGAGGCTTGAGGAAGTGATGAACAAAGCAATCTCCGACTCCCTCCCCATAGAGATTGCAGAGCTTACTCATGGCGAAGCTCTTGAATACGCTATCAGCCACGGACTGAATGAGACAGCAGAACTCCTGAAGACAATAAATGCATCTTCATACCGCTTCGCGAAGCTGGGTTCATGCTATGAGATGTACTATGAACCGATGTTGCCAACAGTAAAACCGCTGGGGCTCTGGGAGCTTAAAGAATACCAGGATGGACTACTTCTCAGATATCCGCAAAGCAGAAGCCCATACACGCTTATGCCTTTCAGCGACAATCCATTGCTCTTCTCAGTCTTCAAGGAAAACAAAGCATATGCAAGAATTCTGGGAATATCTTCAGTCGGTGAGCTGAACAGCAAGGCCAGAAGCGGAGAGATCAGCAAGACAATACTGCTCTCTGAAGCGTTGCATCGACGCCGCATCTCAGATATCTCAAGAGCTATCAAAGCAAAAGGCACAGTAAAAGCTGTATTCATCGCTGGGCCATCCTCTTCCGGAAAAACAACATTCTCTCTCCGGCTTTCAGATGAGCTCAGAGTCGATGGATTCGATCCTGTGAAAATCTCTCTAGATGATTACTATCTTCCTTCCTCCGAAGTTCCAGTCGATGAAGATGGAGAGAAAGACTATGAAGTGCTAGAAGCCCTGAACCTGCCTCTTCTGAGGAAACAGCTCACAGCTCTCATTGCTGGAGAAAGCGTTCACCTGGCTGAATTCTCATTCAAGGACAGAACGACAATCTTCCGAAAAGAAAGCGTAAAGCTTGCAGAGAATTCAATACTGGTTATTGAAGGCATACATGGACTCAACCCTCAGCTAATACCGGAGATGAAAGCAGAGAACGCATTCCGCATCTACATCTCTGCACTGACTGTAGTGAATCTGGATACAAGATCGAGAATCAGTACAACTGACAACAGAATCCTAAGGAGGATGGTAAGAGACTACAGGACAAGAGGCTTCGATGCCCTTGATACGCTTTCACGCTGGCCATCTGTGGAGCGTGGGGAGAAGAATCACATCTTCCCCTTCCAGAACAATGCAGATGTTATGATTAACAGCTCTCTTGAGTATGAGCTTGGAGTGCTTAAGACTTATGCAGTCCCGCTTCTGCGCTCAGTTGGCAAAGAACATGGTGATTCATATGCAACTGCCAGAAGGCTGCTTGATGAACTAGAGTTCTTCAATCCAATACCTCCAGAGTTCGTCCCCGGAGACTCGCTTCTAAGAGAGTTCATCGGAGGCTCTGTCTATGGAGCTATCTGATTACATAAACAGTGTGTGATTCAGTCAGCACGTCAGGATAGCGCTGGATCATATTCATCAGACGCAGCGCAGGACCAGAAGGCGTACTATGGCCGCTCTCCCAAGATTCTACAGTCTTGGGAGAAACACCGAGCAGATCAGCAAAAAGCCCGACAGAGAGATGCAAGCGCAATCTCAGCGTCCTGATTTCATCATTCGTGTATGAACGAAGAGGCTCTATCTTTATATATTTGCTTCGTTTAGTGAGAACACCACTCTTCCTTGGGTAGAGGGCATCCCTCACTTCTTCCATATATACACTGATCATTTGCCGTAGATATGCAAGCATTCATTGAGGCATTCGAGGATCCTCTCGCGGCATTTGCCACAAGCGCTGGATGCACCAGTCTCCCTCTGCAATTCCTCCATGTTGCTGACCTTGTTTCCCTTAACAAGCTCCTCGATCATCTGATCAGTGACACCCTTGCACTCGCAGATAATCTTTGCAGTTGTCTTTTTATAAGGGTTGTTGAGACCATTCTTTTCAAGATAATCATCAATCGCAGCGCGTAGTGCTTTATCGCCGAGAACCGAGCAGTGGAACTTATGCTCAGGCAGTCCTCCGAGGGCATCTGTAATCGCAGCAGGCGTCAGATGATAAGCCTCTTCCAGCGTCATGCCTTTCGCCATCTCACTCATCATCGATGTGGATGCAATAGCTGAAGCACAACCATATGTAAGCCATCTGAGATCCGAGATCTTTCCATCAGCTACTTTTATGCCGACTCTCATCTGATCGCCACATGCAAGAGAACCGACTTCCCCGACTCCATCTGGCACGAATTCCTCATCCTCCTTCCAGAGGTTGCGAGGATTAATGAAATGATCCTTGACAGTATCTGTATAGACCCATTGAGCCATGAAACTTTGCATTAGACCTTCCTTGTGCTCATTGATCTCACACGAGAGATGATAGGAGGAAGCTTTTCGAGCACATAATCCACATCCTCCATAGTATTATAGCGGCCGAATGAGAATCTGATCGATCCATGGGCCAGCTCCACATCCAACCCTGCAGCTAGCAGAACATAGCTAGGTTCAAGTGAGCCAGTCGCACAAGCAGAACCTGTAGAGACTTCAATACCTTCCAGATCGAGGTACAGCAGTATCGACTCACCTTCAGCAGATGGGAATGAGATATTAAGAGTACCAGGCAAGCAGAGAGTCTCATCATTAGAGCCGTTTACTACAACATCCGGGATTCTCTCCTCTATGCCCTTTCTCAGCGCTTCCCTCATCTGCCAGAGCTTCTCATGCTCGCTCTCAAGACCAGATTCTGCCAGCTCTGCAGCTTTACCAAGTCCAAGAATAGCCTGATTATTATACGTTCCAGCCCTCATACCATGCTCCTGATGTCCACCATGGACGAAGGGAGAAAGAGGAACGCTCTTTCTTGCATAGAGCACACCGACACCTTTAGGGCCATAGAACTTATGAGCAGATAGCGAGAGGTAATCAGCACCAATATCCTTTACAGAGACAGGAATCTTGCCAATGGCCTGTGTCGCGTCAGTATGGAAGAATGAACCAGCTTCATGCGCTAGCTTTGCAGCTTCCTTCACAGGCTGTATAGTGCCGGATTCATTATTGCCAGTCATTATCGAAACAAGCGCCACATCATCGCCAAGCATTCTACCAAGTTCATCAAGTTTGACTCTGCCGATGCTATCAACTGGGCAATAATCGATAAGATACCCTTTTGCTTTCAGATACTTTGCGGTCTCAATCGTTGCAGGATGCTCTACAGATGAAATGATGATGCGCTTACGGCTGTCACCTGAATCTATTCTGTCACGGAAGATATTGAGAACCATATTATTGCTCTCTGAAGCACCTGATGTGAAATAAATCTCTTCTGGTGAAGCATCTACAAGCGATGCAACCTTGCCTCTAGCCCATTCAATGCCTGAAGCAGCCTGGCGACCCAATGTATGCATGCTGGAAGCATTGCCGTACAGCTCATTATTCTCATCGATGAAAGCGATGACTTCATCAGCCATGCGCGTTGTACCATTGTTATCGAGATAGACATATCTTCTGTCCATAATTCTCTCCATTGAATAAAAGTACCTTTCAGAATGTAGAGCGTCAAGCAGTGTCAGGAAGAAGAGAGAAGTACAGTCTCGCGCTTCCGCACCATCCTTATATGGTGAGATTTCGCCCATTGGACATATGCACAGGACTGCGGAAGGGATGCACTGAACATAGCTTTGAACAGAGTAACCTTCTCACACCGTGCACAGACACTGAAACGTGAGGAGTAAACAGAACATAGATGATTCTCGCTGTTATAATGATCACACGGAGCAGAGAGATCTATCTCCAAGCAATCCTGGTAGATTGTCTTCTCATGGCAGCACAGCCCGCAGCGCGAACAGATCTCCTCCCACTTCACTTAACTAGCTCTCTCATACCTTCGACAGATAGAGAAGGCAATGCCTCGATTATAGAGATTGATGCTTTCCCGGAGAGACATATCGCATGATCGGCCTTGAGAGATGACGAATGGGATGAACGATACTCAGGAGATGATGACTCCATCTCAAGAACCAGCTCTTTTCCTCTCCTCTCGCGTATTACGATTCGATCTTGATACAAAACATCTCCTATGGAAGCTGCTTTCCACGTTCCGCTGAAAGCCAATGGAACATTGATATTCATGAAACTGCCTGGCTGGATCATCTGCGAGAAAAAGGAAAGATTGTCCGCAACAAACTCTGCAGAAGCTTTAAAGAGAGCTGTATCCCTTCCCTCCGCAGAGAGTGCAATTGCTTTAATCCCATCCAGAGTCGCCTGCCTAGCAGCAGCGCATGTACCGGAATAGATGATATCCGTTGATTGATTATAACCATGGTTGATGCCTGAAATTACTACATCGAACTCAACAGGAAAGAGTGAACAGCGGTGGCTGTATAGAACGCAATCAGCCGGGGTACCAGCCATATGATAATGCCTAGGCGCATACTCAGTAGCTATAACTTCGCCCGAGATAGTGAAGCCATGGGATTTGCCGCTCTGCTCCCTATCTGGAGCAGAAACATATACCATATGGCCTCTGGATGTGAGTACTTCGTCCAGCACTCTTAGCCCTTCTGCCTGATAACCATCATCATTAGATAAAAGGATATTCATCAGCTGTCCTTATTCTTATAGCCCCGGATGGGATATACTCCCTCATCTCAGGTTTAAAGCCGAATATACGCTCATACTCTGCAAGCTTATCTCTGAAGATGGATTCAGAGTCTTTATCCATCAAAGCTACAAGCGTACCTGTAATACCTACGGAAATCTCAGTAACACCCCAGACTGTATCCATCTCGCTGCCGCGTTTGACAAGCCAGTCTACCTCTGGAGATGTGAGACCCGTCAGTTGTGAGATATTATGCTGCTCTGTAGACATCACTTTGCCAAGCTGCTTTGAGTCTCCTGCAAGCAAAGCTTCATAGCCTTTCTCAGAGGCATTGCTATCTTCAGTGACAAATGTAATGACGCGCTTCCAGTCCTCGCTGAGCACTTTACTCTCGATGATCTCCTTGCGAGGAACAGAACGGAGTTTCGTGCCCTTAGGCATCTCCGCTTTAAGGCACTCGAATGCCTTCTTCGCCTCTTCTCGGAAGATAGCAACTTCTTGAGAAAGCTCATCAGCAGGAAGAGCGCAGTCAATGAACCAAGATCCTGTGCCGCTTGAGGATGTGAATGGATACGGGAACGATGAGTACTCATAGCTCTCCAAATCGAAGCGCAGCATCATACCCGGCTCCGAAGAGAAGATGGTAATCAAATCGCGAAGTCTCGACTTGTACACCTCGGAATAGCGATTTGAATTGAACGCAATGCGCATCTGGCTATTAGCTTCCAAGCCTAATCCAAGTACTTCATTGAGCGCTAACAGCAATCCCGATGTGATAGCAGCTGTCACCGATGGCGCGTCTGCAATAGCGCTTTGGCCTTTAATTGTGAGGTTGAAACCTGGAACCGTGACATCCATCGATTGAAGCATCTGGCAGAGAGACTTGACTGGTGTACACCACTTGTCCTCTTTCCTTGGCCTTATAGCGAGAAGCTGGAATTTCTTCCTTTCCTTGGCTGTAGAATTGAAAATATGCACCTGGCTATCTGAACGCAGAGATAGAGCAACTCTCAACCCTTGTGTATTAGTACTCATCAGAGCAAAGCCTGAACAGAATTCTGAGAAAGCTCCCAGCAATGTCGTAACCTGCGGCACCTCTACAACAACGAGAGGTTCTGTCCCATATTCAGATTGATGTACGTTGACGATTCCCTTCATAGAAATATCCCGATTCTGGGGATAATATAGACAAGAGAAGCAGTTTTGTCAAAAACGAAAAAAAACGGAGGCCGTTACAAGCCCCCGTCATTTTGTAATATGGAAAATCCTCAGTTCGATTCTCTGTGGTATCTCTTGTTGAAGCGCTCAACACGTCCTGTTGTGTCAACAAGCTTCTGTGTACCTGTAAAGAATGGATGGCATGCGGAACAAATTTCCACATGGAGATTCTTTGCAGTAGATTTTGTCTTAATCACATTACCACAAGAGCAATGGATTTCCTGAAGTGTGTAATCAGGATGAATATTCTTCTTCATTTCTTCCTCCGGTTTCTATGCAATATCTATCTGCTTTCACAGACAGCAAATATCTGTAGCTATCTTGACACAGACGGTGTATTCATCGAGTCAAGGAACTCCTTATTATTGTTCGTTTTCTTCATTTTGTCAATTAAGGCTACTGACATGTCAACATCGTCGAGATTACCGAAAGCTGAACGCAGAAGGAAAATTCTGGAAAGCACATCTGGAGGCAGCAGAAGGTCATCCCTTCTTGTTCCTGATTTCTTAATGTTGATAGCAGGGAACTTACGGTTATCAGCCATTTTGCGGTCAAGTACGATCTCGTTGTTGCCTGTACCTTTGAACTCCTCAAAGATGACTTCATCCATTCTTGAGCCTGTTTCAATCAAAGCTGTGGAGATGATAGTCAGAGAACCACCTTGCTCAATATTGCGGGCAGCTCCGAAGAATCTCTTAGGCTTATGGAGCGCATTGGAGTCAACACCGCCAGAGAGAATCTTGCCTGAAGCTGGAACTGTCTGGTTGTAAGCTCTTGCAAGACGCGTAATCGAATCGAGGAGAATGACGACATCCTTTTTGTATTCGACAAGCCTCTTAGCTTTCTCAATCACCATCTCCGCGACCTGGACATGATGCAATGCCTGCTCATCGAATGTGGATGCAATGACTTCAGCTTTAACATTGCGCCTCATGTCTGTGACTTCCTCAGGCCTTTCATCAACAAGCAGAACAATCAAAGTAACCTCAGGATGATTTGTTGTGATAGCATTAGCAATCTTCTGCATCAGCACAGTCTTACCTGTTCTAGGAGGAGCGACTATCAGAGAACGCTGGCCTTTGCCGATTGGGCAGAAAAGATCTACTACACGATTTGAGAGATCCGCGGGTTTTTCATCCTCAATAACTTCCAGATGCAGCCTCTCATCAGGGAAAAGCGGTGTGAGAGTATCGAAAGGAGCTCTGATCTTAGCCATCTTTGGCTCTTCACCATTCACTTTCAGCACACGTACGACAGCTGCGCTTTTCTCATTCTCACGAGGAGCGCGGATCTGGGCATAAACTGTATCTCCAGTCTTCATGCCGATTGCTTTGATCAAAGAAGCAGAGACATATACATCTTCGGTGCCTGCGAGATAGTTATTGACTGCATATCTCAAATAACCGAAGCTGCCATCCTGAAGTATCTCAAGCGTTCCTTCAACGAGGAGCGCACCGCCATTTGCAGAGTGCAAGCGGAGCATTCTGGCAATCAGTTCAGATTTTCGGCAGTCGAGGATGACGTCTTCCGGAATTCCTTGTGCTTTTGCCCTGTCTCTAAGCTCATCGATGTGCAAAGCCGTAAGAACAGAGATGAAGAGCTGAGGAGCATCGGGATGCTCATCGAGATTTATCTCCGGCTGGAAATCCTCAGGCCTTCTCCTGTTATTCCCATTCTTCAGGCGCCTGTCGCGTCTGCCATTATGATATCTATCGTCATAACGCTTATCGAATGGCTCTTTTCTATCTTCATTCTCTTCTGAAGCTGAATCTGCATTGCTATCGCATTCTGCATCCGAGGGAGAAACAGTCTCTTCAGGAGAAGGATCCTCTCTTTCTGCTACGGCCTCCTCGATTGCAGGAGCTGCTGGAACTTCAACTTGCACTTCAGCAATCTCTGCCGCCTCAGCAGGCTGAGCTTCAATTTCGCTCTCCTGGATGACTTCAGGGGCACGCACGCTGACACGGGCTTTCCTCTTGATTGTCACACGTGGTTTTACCGTCTCGCCTTCTGTTTTTGCTTTTCTAGGACGGCCAGGCCTTCTTTTCTGAGGCTTTACACCTTCCGATGCAGGAGCGGAAGCTACCTCTTCGGAATCTTCTAATAAATCTGACATTATTACTCCAAAAGAAATTGTTGGTTTCTGAAAGAATTTAGCCCTCATGGCTAAGAGGGATTAATTACATTCACGATAATATTGCCTTCAGCGGGAACAAGTCAACAGAAAAGACGCTCAGATATAGTTCCAGCCAGAAACAATTTCATTAACATTCTCCCCTTCTATATAAGAAGAAAGCAGTATAAACGCTGCTGTTGCCGCTTTCCTTCTGATTGACTCACGCCCCCAAGAAGAGAAACGAAGCAGGACAGAACAGCTTTCTCTATTCTTTCCCGAGAATGCTAAGTAGACTGTGCCAACATCCTTTCCCTCATCCTTGTCAGGTCCTGCGACTCCAGTGACGGAAACTGAATAATCGGACGCTGTAAGCATTCTCACGCCATCAACCATCGCAATCGCACATTCTGACGAGACAGTACCATGCTTCTCGATAATCTCATGGCTGACGCCCAGTACGTTCTCTTTCACAGATGGCGCATAGCTTGTGACAGAACCAAGCATGTAACGAGAGGAACCGGGGAGAGATGTCAAAAGCGATGAGACGACACCACCTGTGCAGCTTTCCGCAGCAGAGACAGTTGCAGAATGCTTATCGAGCGAATTTACAAGCATGGAGAGGGCATCGCAGGAACCTTTCTCGATCCTATGCTTTCCAAGGATGGATTCCAGTTCTCTGACAGCTTCATCCCGAGCGTTCTTCGTCTTACCTGAGACATAAAGGGAAATCCTGTAATCCTGGAACCTTGTTCCCCAGTCCAGCTCTGGATCGACAGATTCATAGAGCTCTTCCAGCTTAGCTTCTGCCGTGATGAATGACGTATATTCATCGCGTTCCGCATCTGGCAGATCAAGCTTCTCCCTGATCAATGGAATCACGCTTTCATAGAACATCGGTTCCATCTCTCTTGGAGGACCGGGAAGGGAAACAAGCAATGTATCTCCACCATAGCCATAGAAGCCAGGAGCTGTACCATTATCATTGCTGATTGCTGTAAAGCCTTCTGGAATCATAGCCTGCCTTGCGTTTGCTCCATAAGCTTTCTCTCCAAGCTTTCCTAAAAGGAACTTCCAAGAAGACGAGTCCTGTACAAGAACTTTTCCAGCCGCTTCAGCGATAACGGAGCGTGTCAGGTCATCACTGGTAGGACCAAGTCCTCCTGTGATGACTACAACATCAGCTTCTTTCATCAAAGCCCCTAATACGCTTTTTATAGTGCCATCATCAGGCAACGAAACCACCTGGGAGATATGGACTCCCAGATGTGTCAGCTCCCTAGCGATAAGCGGACCATTGCTATCGTGGATGATTCCACGTGTAAGCTCAGTCCCAATGACAATGATGCTTGCATTCATGCGTTCTTCTTCTTTCTCTGCACAAGTGAGACAATCTTCAAAACAGCTCCGATTGCCAGCAGTGCATACGATGCATAGACAGCGATATGAGCAAAGAGATCGATATGCTGCACATAGAATGTATCGCTATTACTCTCATGTGTATAAACAGGCACATGATACAGATGCCAGCCCATCTTGAATGGCTCCATCTCATCATGCATCATGCCATCCGGCGTGATGAGACAAGTAATGCCGCTGTTAGTTCCCCTGATTGTAGCCTTCCTTGTCTCTATGGAGCGGAAAGCACCCATGGCAGCATGCTGAAGCTCAGCAGTGACTTTCTTTGACCAGTTATCATTCGTCATATTCACGATCACATCAGAACCAGCTGCGACGAACTCCGCAGAGAGATAACCGAAGTTATCCTCAAAGCAGATTGGTGTGGAGAATCTAACACCATCGGAATCGAAGACAACAGGCTCATCACCCTGAAGCCACCAGTTGTAGTCATTGGCGAGCAGCAGATTGTACAGCCATGGAAGCTCTTCTTCATACGGGAAGTGCTCAGTGAAAGGCACTAAGTGCTGTTTTCTATATGTCTCTTTAATTTCACCTTCATCGAAGAGGATGACGGTATTGTAATCTATCCTGTTTGTAGAGCCATCCTCGAGAATAGGAGGAAGGGATGGGTCTGCTATCACACCTTCTGGATTACCTGTCAAAAGCGGTACTCCAAGATTCTCTCCGAAACTGACGAACTCATCGACAAGCGCCGCTGTCGTTTCATAGCCAGAACCCTCTGTAGAATAAGCAGTGTGCCAAGCGACGGACGGAACGAACGCTGTCTCGCTCCAGATGACGATATCAGGATCGGTAGCGGCAAGCGCCTCAGTAGTATAGAGCCTGAGGTTATTGAAATTCCTCAGATACGTCATATACCCACCCTTCCATGAATCATGATTATGCTGTACAGCGACAACATCCCAGATTCTGTCTGGCTCCTTGTTCTGCCACTCTGAAGCCTTAACGAAGCCATAGATCAGTGTTGCAGCCATCAATAGCACATAGACAATCACAAATGCGATATTCTTGATTATATAAGTGCAAAAACGAGGCGCTTTCGAAGAGAACAAGTCAGAGAGCCATCGGCCGATGAACGGCTGAGGAAGGATGGCAAGAAAGACAATGCCCCATACTCCCGTGATGTCAGCAATCTGCACCAATGGAGTGTACTGATAGAAAGCATACGCGATATTTCCATATGCAAGGCCTGCGAACCAGCTCTCTGCAAGATATGCATACGCTGTCCAGATAACAGCCTGAACTATATATCCAAAGCGCTTGAAGAAACTGTCTGCGGCTTTCAAGGCCACAAAGCATAGCATCATCTCAAAGCCCTTGATTACAGGAATGAGTATGATTGCCAGAGCATGGAAGCTCTTTAGCCAATATGCAAAGAAAATGAAGAAAAGGAATCCAAACAGGAATCCCATCCACCATACATGCTTCCAGGATGTATGCCTTATCACGGCAAAAACCGGAATAAGCGCGACAAAAGCCAGGAAACCAAGCCCTTCCGGAATCATAAAGCCAGGGAAGGCCATCGCGTAAACTAATGCTGATATTGTTAAAACAAGAACCTCAGAACACAAAGTCCTGAGGCTTCTCGCGGTATTCTTCTTTACCGTTTTCAAGCTGTTATTCCTCATCTGGTCCGGTTGTTATATCCCAGACAAAATCCTTCAGCTCCTTACCAGGGCGGAAGATTGCAACTCCATGCCTATCGACAGCGACAACATCGCCTGTCTTTGGATTACGTGCCTTCTCGCGCCCCTTTCTGATGCGGACTTCGAATGTTCCGAATCCGCGGAGCTCGATTATGCGATTATCCTTCAAGCCGTCCTTGATTTCCTCGAAAAGCTCATCGATGACAGCATGTATATCTGATCTATTAACGCCAAGCTTCGCATGAAGGCTCTCTATGATAGCAGCTTTAGTAAGTTTCTCCATAGCGCACTCCCTTCACGCGTCAAACCATCTTGTTGTAAGCGTGTGCGAGTCTGCTTTTCTTTCTAGCTGCGGTATTTCTGTGGATGATTCCCTTGCCTGCAACTGTATCAAGGAGCTTGTTGCTCTCTGCCAGTGCTTTTACGGCAGCTTCCTTGTCGCCAGCGGCAACAGCTGCATCGAACTTCTTGATAGCTGTGCGCATTGTGCTCTTAGCCATGCGGTTGCGCAGACGGCGTCTTGCTTCCTGGCGCTCTCTCTTTTCAGCTGACTTGTTAGCCATTTATTCCTCCAAACAATTACAATCGTTAAATTCAAGAAACAGCTGTCATAAACATGACAGCGCTTCAGACGTTATCATAAAGATAATCAGACGTCAACACTTTATCAGGCAATGTTTTAACAAGTCAAGTTGAGAATATTTCCTCTTGGTACTCCTCGCTTACATCCCAATAGCCTGTAGAACTGTTGTAAGAGATTTCCTCGAATGGAATCTGCAACGTACGCCCTTCGCTTCCTGATACTGTGATTTTACGCGAAAGAATGTTGATTTCGCTGACTCGCCATAGCTCTCTGTCGATTTTCAGTCTGGTTCCTTCAGGTGGGCATCCTGCTTTCTCTTCCATGTAATAGTCATACTCATAAGCAAGACAGCATAAAAGACGTCCGCATGGCCCTGATATCTTCATCGAATTAAGCGATAGGTTCTGCTCTTTCGCCATCTTGATCGTGACAGGCTCCATCTCTTTTGTCATCAAGTGACAACAGTAATCACGACCGCAGACAGAAAGTCCTCCAATCAATCTCGACTCATCTCTGACACCAATCTGCCGCAATTCAATACGCATGCGGAAAACAGCAACCAGGTCTTTTACGAGATTGCGGAAATCAACACGCTCATCAGCTGTAAAGAAGAAGATGACTTTAGGTTCTCCAAGCAGGAAGTGCGTCGTGACAAGCTTCATGCCAAGCTCATGCTTACGGATCTTCTCCCTGCAAATCAGCAAAGCCTCTTCCTCTTTGGCTTCATTCTCGGCATAGCGTGCCATCTCTGCAGGCGTAGCAAGATGATCGATCCACGTCACATCACCATCAACCCTCACTCGTTCAGGCTCTTTCGTGATCTGACAGCAGAAACATGAATCACACTGATGTGCATTGCTATCAGTTTGATATCTTACATCATCTTCTTCCTTCTCTCCCGCAAAGTGAAGGCAAGCTCCATGGACATCCGTATTACCGGGGATATATGATGAACCTGGCATCGGCGCCGGTCCCACTATTATTCCCAGATCCAGGCCAAAGCGTGTTTCATAAACAACAGGAGTGCCTGCATAGAGAACACTGTCCCAGGCACAGAGACATATATCATTATAAGAAGGATTTTTTACAACATATACATAGGCCCAGTCATCGTCGTGCGCCATTTTCTGTTTCATATGAAAGAAGCTAACACACCGATGGCAATTTGAAAAGACTGTGGTATCATCATCGCGTGGACATTAAGACAATCAACGGGCCTTTTATACTCGCGCCCTTAGCCGGATACACAGACAGAGCTTTCAGGAAAATCGCACATGAACATGGCGCGGACTGTTCGGTGACAGAGATGGTCAGTGCGGAGGGACTTGCAAGGGATGGAGAGAAGACAAAGACGCTGCTAGAGCGCTTCGATGGTGAGGATAAGCTGATCATCCAGCTCTTC
The DNA here is from genome assembly GCA_017694595.1 of Candidatus Ornithospirochaeta stercoripullorum. Lineage (GTDB taxonomy): Bacteria > Spirochaetota > Spirochaetia > Sphaerochaetales > Sphaerochaetaceae > Ornithospirochaeta > Ornithospirochaeta stercoripullorum. The sequence continues at coordinate 39,090 of JADIMT010000099.1, forward strand.
TCTCCCACTGACGATCCTGTAAGAAGAGCGATGCCAGCGCTGCTTGAATACAATCCTACAGTGATTGATATCAACTGTGGCTGTCCTGTACCGAAAGTTGTAAAGACTGGTGCAGGCTCTGCACTGATGAAGACGCCCGATATGATTGCACGTATCATAAAAGCCATCAAAGAGTTCACAGCGATACCAGTGTCTGTCAAATTCCGCTTAGGCTGGGATGAGCAATCGAAGAACTATCTAGCTTTTGCAGATGCCGCTGCAGAGGCAGGATGCGAGATGCTCACTCTCCATGCAAGAACAAGGGCACAAGGCTACAGCGGTCATGCGGACAGGGAAGCATTCCGAATCCTTTCAAAGCACTTTGAGAACAGCAGCATTCTTCTCTTCGGTTCTGGCGATGTCTTCAGCCCTGAAGATGCAAAAGCACTTCTCGAGACGGGACTCAACGGCGTAATGTTCGCGAGAGGCGCTATCGGGAATCCTTTCATCTTCCGTGAAACAAAAGAATATATACAGACAGGCTTCTACGCAAAACCGGAACGTGAAGAGCGTATACTCACGGCCATCAAGCATCTGAATCTGATGATTGGATATTCAGGCGAAAAAGTAGCATGCAGAGAGATGAAGAAACACCTCATGGCTTATATAAAAGGAATACCATCCAGCGCAAAAGCCAAGAACGCAATCGGAGAAGCACAGCAGAAAGAAGATCTGGTAAAAGCCCTAAGAAGTCTCATCTGAAACAAATTCGGATTTTCTTTGCTTTTCACTTTCCAGTATGGTAGCGTTTTAAGTAAAGGAGTCAAAATCAATGCGTGTTCTACTCTTGGGATCAGGAGCCAAAGATCATGCTGTCGCATGGTGGTTCAGCAAAAGCTGCTATCTCTCTGGCTTATATTCAGCACCAGGCAATTTAGCAACCGGACGTTTCTCTACCAATCTTCCAGATGTGAATCCGGCAGATAAGGAAGTTGTATACAAAGCATGCGTTGAACATAAAATTGATTACGTCTTCATCGGCACTGAAGCACCTCTGTTTACTGGAGTTGTCAAATATCTGAACGAGAGAGGCATAAGAACATTCGGAGCAGCTGAGAACTCTGTGAAGCTCGAAGGTGACAGATCTTTCTCGAGAGCATTCACAAGAAGGCATAACATTCCTATTCCTCATAGTTCGCTCTTCGGTGATTTCAATGGATTGCAAAAGTATCTGGAAAGGCATGCTGGAGAGTATTTCACGATAAAGAGCAACTATGTCTCCCCATCAAGAATCATGCTCTCCTCTGATGATACAGGTGCGCTTCTTTCTTATTCAAAGAAGCTTTTCGAGAAGGGACCAGTGCTATTGGAAGAGTTTGTGCGTGGCACACCTGCAAGCTGTTCATTGCTTCTAGATCGCAATGGCTATTTGGCACTGCCTATTACAAGCGACTACACGAAAAAGAGCGCAGAGGATCAGACTCCGACAGGTGGAATGGGAGCATTGTGTCCCATCCCTATCATCGATGAGATAAAAGAGAAGATCATAGAGAAAATCATCAAGCCAACGCTCTATGGCATGCAAGTCGAGCAGTTATCATACAAAGGTATACTTACGCTCTCGCTGATGATTACCGCAGACAAAGAACCGTATCTTGTTGATTACCACACTCGTTTCAACGATCCATCCGCTCAAGCGATGATTCCTATCATCAACACTGACCTCATATCTATTCTCTTGGCAATGGAAGAAGACAAAGTCAGCTCGATAGAGCTCTCCACTTCAGATGAATGCACAGTCGCTGTTGTGCTTGCCTCCGATGGATATCCGATGGAGCCGAAAATCGGACAGGAGATCAAAGGACTTTCCTCCGCATTCCTCGAACCGTTGGCAGATGGCCCCATCGTCTTCTGCGGCGCAATCCAAGAGAAAGATGGAAAAGCTATCACTACAGGTGGCAGGAATCTGACTGTAGTCGGCAAAGGCAGAAGCATTGGGGAAGCGAATAAGAACGCTTATGATTTCATAAAAAGAAGGCAATTCCCAGGCCTCTGGTACAGAGACGATATAGGAAATGCCTACTTCTGCTAATCAGTGGTTATTGCGTCTGAATTCGTAAAGGAGAATACCTGCAGCGACAGAGACATTGAGAGAATCAATGTGTCCTTGCATTGGAATTGAAATAATATGATCGCAGTTCTTTCTCACGAGCTGCGAGATGCCACTTCCTTCAGACCCCATCACAAATGCTGTTCGGGCAGGAAATGAGACAGAATAGCTATTCTCGCCTGCCATATCTGCGCCATAAATCCAGAATCCATTATCCTTCAGTACCTTTATCTCGCGCGTCAGATTAGTAACCACCGCGATATTCACATACTGAGCAGCACCTGAAGAGACTTTGACTACAGTCTCATTGGCCTGCACGGACCTGCGTTCAGGAATCATAGCAAGATCGACTCCGAACTGATCTGCGGAGCGAAGAATCGCACCAAGATTATGAGGATCGGTGATACCATCGAGTATTATGACAAGCGCACCTTCACCCTCTTTCAAAGAGGCACAGAACTCTTCAACTGACGTCTCCATCAGCCGAGAAGCCCCACGTCGGGGACCGCCAAGATCAAGGATTGCGCCGCGGACATCAATGCCAGGCATCATACGCTCAAGCTCATCTTTCGAAAGCTTCTTGACAGCGACTTTACCTGTAAGCTTTGCACTGCGCACGAGAGTATCAAGCCTCTCTCCTCCCTGGCGCTGAACATAGAGCGTGGAACCCATTCCAGCTTTCTTCAGCGCTTCCTCAATTGCATGATAACCATAAACTTTCTCACCCATTATTCCTGAAACTCCATCGGTGTTGGATTTGTGGTTTCCTTAAGCTCTGAAGCCAACTCTTTCATCAGGTTCTTTGCCTTTGATGAAAGACGCCTCGGAGTCTCAATCATCACTCTGATATACATATCGCCACGCGATGAGCCTCGCAGCATCGGGATGCCTTTGCCCTTCACGCGCAGCATTGTGCCAGACTGTATGCCTGCAGGTATATCCACCTTGATACTAGTACCATCAACAGTGGGTACTAGTATAGAGGCACCGAGAGCAGCCTGTGTGATAGCAACGGGAATCTGCAGATATACATCGCTGCCTTCTCTGACGAAATACTTATCGGGGCGTACAGAGATGAAGAGCACCAAATCTCCATCAGAACCTCCATTCGTACCAGCATCCCCTTTTCCGCGGAGCGTAAGGCGTGCGCCGTTATCAACACCGGCAGGGATTGTGACAGCAAGCTTCTCTGTCTTGCTCACTTTGCCACTGCCATGGCATTCAGCACAAGGATTCTCTATCACATAGCCAGAACCTCCGCATGTGCGACATGTCGTAGACATCTGGAAAAATCCACCACCGCTGGTAACTCTCCCGGAACCATGGCATGTTGGACAAGTCTTTCTGCCAGTACCACCTGTTCCTCCGCAGCTGGAACACTTCACTTTATGGGAGAATGTGATTTCCTTCTTGCATCCGCTGACAGCTTCAGAGAAATCGATAGTAAGGTCATACCTAAGAGAGGCGCCAGGTTCGCCATAGCTTCCTCTCTGCTGAGCCCGTCCACCGCCAAAGAAAGATGAGAAGATGTCGGAGAAGCTTGACCCGCCTCCGAAGATATCGGAGAAGTCACGATAGACATTCGAGTAGTTGCCAGCAGCTCCACCCTGGAAATCATTCATTCCGCTGAAGCCAAACTGATCGTAAGCACTTCGTTTTTTGGGATCTGAAAGCACTTCATAGGCCTCGCTAGCCTCCTTGAATCTCTCCTCTGCTTCCTTATCGTTAGGATGCGTGTCAGGATGATTCTGCAAAGCTATTTTTCTGTAAGCTTTCTTTATTTCTTCTTCTGTCGCGGTTTTGGAGACTCCCAGAACCTCATAATAATCTCTCTTTGCCATAGCTCCCTCTTAGACGGCAGAAAGCAGCATGCTTCCATGCTGCTTCCGCGTACAATGAATCAAGTCTGTTATTTGACCTCTTCGTAGCTTGCATCCATTGTTCCATCATCATTATTTGATGAGGATGATGTATTGCTCTCGCCAGTCGCAGAAGAGGAAGAAGCGTTCTGAGCGTTACCTCCATTCTGCTGAGCAGCTTCATAGACTTTCTGTCCGAGCTCCATAGAAGCCTGCTGGACTTTCTCAGTCTTGCTCTTGAGCTCATCGGCTGTAGCATTGCTGTTAGCAAGTGCATCCTTGAGCTCCTGAAGTGCGCTCTCAATCTTGCTCCTCTCATCTGCGGAGACTTTATCGCCATAGTCCTTAAGAGCTTTCTCTGTCGCATAGACGACACTCTCTCCGTTGTTCTTAGCTTCGATTGTGTCCCTAGCCTTTTTATCTTCAGCAGCATGAGCTTCCGCATCCTTGACCATTCTGTCAATCTCCTGCTCAGACAAGCCGGAAGAGGACTCAATCCTAATCTTCTGTTCCTTGCCTGTTCCAAGATCCTTTGCGGAAACATGGACAATACCGTTTGCGTCGATATCGAAAGTGACTTCAATCTGAGGCACTCCACGAGGAGCAGGCGCAATGCCTTCCAAGTTGAATGTACCAAGCGTCCTGTTCTGGGAAGCAAGCTCACGCTCGCCCTGGAGAACATGAATAGATACAGCTGTCTGTCCATCGCTTGCTGTAGAGAAAATCTGGCTCTTCCTTGTAGGAATAGTCGTATTTCTCTCAATAAGCTTTGTGCAAACTCCACCAAGTGTCTCAATACCAAGTGAGAGCGGAGTTACATCGAGAAGAAGAACATCCTTGACATCTCCCTTGAGGATACCACCCTGGATTGATGCACCGACTGCAACAACTTCATCTGGGTTTACACCCTTGTGCGGTTCTTTTCCAAAGAGATCTTTTACGAGCTGCTGGACGCAAGGAATTCTGGAAGAGCCACCGACAAGGATGACCTCATCTACTCCAGAAGCTGAAATGCCAGCATCACGAAGAGCGTTCTCACACGGGATTCTTGTCCTCTCTACAAGCGGAGCAATCATCTGCTCGAACTTTGCTCTTGTAAGCTCCATCTGAAGGTGCTTCGGGCCTGTAGCATCTGCTGTGATGAATGGCAGGTTGATTGTAGTCGTTGTCGAAGAAGAGAGAACAATCTTAGCCTGCTCTGCAGCTTCCTTCAGACGCTGAAGGGCCATCTTGTCCTGTGACAAATCTATACCAGTATTCTTCTTGAAGTCTGCTACCATCCAGTCAATGATGACCTGATCGATATTATCACCACCGAGATGAGTATCACCATTTGTGGACTTTACTTCAAAAACACCATCACCCAGCTCGAGGATTGAGATATCGAATGTACCACCACCGAAGTCATATACAGCGATTGTCTCTTCCTTATCGGACTTATCTTTTCCAAATCCATAAGCAAGAGCTGCCGCTGTAGGCTCGTTGACGATTCTCTTTACTTCCAGACCAGCTATACGTCCAGCATCCTTTGTAGCCTGGCGCTGTGCGTCGTTGAAATATGCAGGAACTGTGATGACAGCCTCTGTGACTGGCTCACCAAGATAATCCTCTGCTGTCTTCTTCATCTTCTGCAGAACGATTGCAGAGATTTCCTGAGGTGAGTATTCATGACCTCTGATAGAAACCTTTATCTCATCATTGGCACCAGCTACTACCTTGTATGGCACCATCTTAATCTCTTCAGCAACCTCATGATACTTTCTGCCCATGAATCTCTTGATTGAATAGACAGTATTCTCAGGGTTTGTGACCATCTGATTCTTTGCAGGCTTTCCTACAAGACGGTCACTATCTGTAAAACCAACAACGGATGGTGTCGTCCTGTCGCCCTCGCTGTTAGCGATAACGGTAGGCTCATTGCCTTCCATAACTGCAACACAGCTATTTGTTGTTCCAAGGTCTATACCTATAATCTTTCCCATTTTATCTTCTCTCCATATTTATCAAATCAGTGCGGATTCTTCATCCAGTGGTAAAATAATAATGCTTGTCTCAATCGTCAATTGCTTTTTGGCTTGCCAACGACAACCTTCGCTGCTCTTATGACTTTACCATGCAGCTTATAGCCTTTCATGAAGACCTGAAGGACAGTTTCTTTATCAAGGCCATCATCCTCCTTCACCATGCATGCTTCCATATCGGAAGGGTCGAAGGCTTCCCCTTCAGGAGAAAATGCTTCAAGCCCCCAGTTATTCTTCAAAATCGTATGCAACTGATCTTCAACCATCACGACACCTGTCTTGATCGTGTCAAAATCCTTGCTCTTTTCAGCAGCTTCAATAGCTCTTGAGAAATTGTCGAGAGGATCAAGGAGATCGCGGATTAAAGCTTCATTAGCATATTTGACAGCATTGTCCTTCTCCTGCCTCATGCGTTTGCGGTAATTCTCATTCTCAGCAGCTTCCCTCAGCTCCTTGTCTTTCAGAGAAGCGACGCTCTCTTCAAGCTCTTTGAC
>JADIMT010000100.1 GCA_017694595.1 Candidatus Ornithospirochaeta stercoripullorum
TTTGCCTGCACCTTCCTTCAGATTCCACCTCACGATGGACACCCTTGGTGTTCAGCTAACGGTAAGCACTGCAACTCCCGCAGAGGTCTTTCACCTCCTAGATACGTGACATGCCAGTCACACATAGAAAAAGCTGCAGGAATCGCTCCCTGCAGCCATTGTGCTCTGTTCTAAGCGCTGATCATTTCTGAGCAGCTTTCTTCTTCTCCTGATACTCTTTCTTGAGCTCATCGGATACTGACTGTGGAACACGGCCATACTTCTCTACTTCCATTGTGAACTCTGCCTTGCCCTGTGTGAGAGAGCGGAGAACTGTAGAGTATCCGAACATCTCTGAAAGAGGAACTTCTGCGATAACCTGGCACTGATTGTTATCCTCTGTTGAAGAGACAATCATACCTCTTCTCTGGTTGATAGAACCAAAGATGTTGCCCTGGAACTCAGAAGGTCCATTGACTTCAACTTTCATGATAGGCTCAAGAATAACTGGCTTAGCTTTCTCGAATGCTTCTCTGAATGCGCCGATTGCAGCTGTCTGGAAGGCCATATCAGAGGAGTCAACTGGATGCCACTGTCCATCATTTACGACACAGCGTACACCGATTACAGGGAAGCCTACCTGTGTACCCTTCTTCATAGCGCTCTGGAAGCCCTTGTCGCAAGAAGGAATATACTCTGTAGGAATTGCACCACCCTTGACTTCGTTGACAAACTCATAGTCCTTTGCAGGTTCATCCGGATCTGTCTGTACAATCGGTTCAATATAGCCTGCGACGCGTGCATACTGACCAGAACCACCAGTCTGCTTCTTGTGAGTATAATTGAACTCTGCTTTCTGGCTGATAGCCTCTCTGTATGCAACCTCTGGCTGGCCAACTTCAACTTCAGCTTTGTACTCTCTCTTCATTCTCTCAATGTAGACATCGAGATGAAGCTCACCCATACCTTTGATGATTGTCTGATTTGACTCAGGATCAACATATGTCTGGAATGTTGGGTCTTCCTTTGTGAAGCGGTTGAGAGCCTTTGCCATGTTATCTGCAGCTTTCTTGTCTACAGGCTTGATAGCCAATGAGATAACAGGTGTAGGAACGAACATACTTGTCATCGAGTAGTTAAGTGAAGGATCGCAGAATGTATCGCCAGATGCACAGTCGATACCAAAGAGAGCTGCAATCTCACCACATCCAGCTTCTGAGATATCCTCCATAGTGGATGCATGCATTTTGACAAGTCTTCCAACATTGAACTTCTTCTTTGTTCTTGTGTTGAGAAGAGTATCGCCCTTCTTGATCTTGCCCTGATAAATCCTGATGTATGTCAGCTGACCGAACTGGCCATCTTCAAGCTTGAATGCAAGGATAACAGGCTTTGCATCTTCCTTGGATTCAAGAACAACTTCCTTCTCGTTATTATCGAGATCAAGCGCGATGTTCTGAACCTCTGTAGGATTTGGAAGATAATCAATGACACCATCAAGCAGTGTCTGGATACCCTTGTTCTTATAAGCAGAACCCATGAAGACAGGGCAAAGCTGGAGCCCGATTGTTCCCTTTCTGACAGCTGCCTTGATAAGTTCTGGAGTAACACTGTCCTCAAGGATTGCTTCCATCAGCTCATCAGAGAACATGGAAGCTGCATCAAGGAGTTCCTCCCTCTTTGCTTTTGCCTCAGCCATCAGCTCTTCTGGAATCTCTTCGATTCTCTCCTGAAGACCATCAGCCCCCTGATCGAAATAGCAAGCTTTCATGTTTACAAGGTCAACAACACCCTGAAGCCTATCCTCAAGTCCGATAGGAATCTGCATCAGAACAGCATTAAGGCCAAGCTTCTCAATAAGCTGATCCTTAACTCTATAAGGATTTGCACCTGTTCTATCACACTTGTTTACAAATGCGATGCGGGGAACATGGTATCTCTTCATCTGGCGGTCAACAGTAATTGACTGCGACTGAACACCACCAACTGAGCAGAGAACAAGGATAGCTCCATCGAGAACACGAAGCGATCTTTCAACCTCGATTGTGAAGTCGACATGGCCCGGAGTATCAATAATGTTGATTTCATGCCCCTTCCACTCAACGTTTGTTGCAGCAGAGGCAATTGTGATTCCTCTCTCCCTCTCGAGCTCCATAGAGTCCATCGTAGCACCAACTCCGTCTTTACCGCGGACCTCGTGAATTGCGTGGATCTTGTTGCAGAAATAGAGGATGCGTTCGGAGAGTGTAGTCTTTCCCGAGTCGATATGAGCACTGATTCCGATATTCCTCATGCCCAGTAAGTCATGTGCCATATAATTAACCTCTCAGTAATATGATTCTCAAAAACATAGCGGCCAAAAGCCACCAGATTGGCATAATATTGATTTTCATCATCTTATGCAAGATGCAATTCACATTCCTTTGTCAGGCAAAGAAAAGAGGAATGAACATTCCGTAGGCGACAAAAGCCTCTCTTAATGTTAATATTCAGTATATGGCTACTGTATTTGAAATGATTATCAATGGTGAGATACCATCAGTGAAGCTCTATGAGGATGATGTTTGCCTTGTCATTCTCGATATCAATCCAGTTTCAAAAGGACATGCACTTGTCATTTCCAAAGAATGCTGTCCTACTTTCACTGAAATTCCGATGTCAACGCTTTCGCACATGATGGAAGTTGCCAGAAAAATTGACCAGAAGCAAAGAGAAGTACTCAAAGCAGAAGGTACAAACATCATGATCAACAACGGTCCTGCCTCAGGACAGGAAGTTCCGCATCTCCATATTCATGTAATACCCCGCTATAGCGGAGATGGCAAAACACCGGTCTTCAAGAAAGAGAAATACGAAGATGGGGAGATTGCAGCCTATGGGGAGAAACTGAAGATATGATCAAACGCGCTCTTGTGATTCTTGCCGCAGCGTTCTTGCTTGGCTCCTGTGCTACTTATACAGCAAGAGAAGGCTATCAGAGGATATCGATACCGGAAACAACAGGTCATCCATCAACTAAATATGCCACAATACTGCAAGAGAACCAGTATAAGACAGAAGAGGCTATTGAGAACTCTAGAAAGGCAGCAGAGCACAGAGCAGCTATGAAGCGTGAAGCGGAAGTCAATGAGTATCCAGAAGATCTCTCCATGCTCACCTATCCGCATGTCTATACGCCTAAGAGAACGAACAGCACAGCCCCGGATGGCATAACAGTCATCAAAGTTCTTATGCTACCTCTGGGCTATGAACCACTGACAGTGGAAGATGCGGAGAGAATCCTTGGCGCCAACAGTGATATCACACCAGATTTTGTAATTTTGACAGGTTCGTTGGAGAATCAAGTTCTAGGTGCAAAAACAGCTGGTTGGGATGCTGTAACGATGGAAGGTGGCACAGTGCTTCACAGGCCATTATTGAAAGAAGCTAGGGAATCCAGCTCATCGTTCTTTATCACAGCAACAAAAGATATTGAGATTGCGCCTCTCTCATTTGAAGCCTCAATGCCATCAGATGAGAATCAGGCCGAGGCCTGGGCAATTGCACTGACCGATGATGAGAGCGAACTTGCCACGGTTACAGCAACTGCAGAAGCTATGTCTGACAGAGAGAAGATACTGGCACTCTCCTCTTCTCAGCCGTCAGGCGAGGACTGGATTGAATTCACTCCGTTCAGATACCGAAGCGATCTCGATTTCCCTGTATCATCATATCTGGAAGAAAATGATTGGCTTGATACATATAGAGCCTCTCATTTTACCGCTGAAACAGACGGAGGAACTACTAGAAAACTTGGCAATGTATATGAGAGACTCGACTTTTTATACACTCAGGGCTTAGTGCCAGTATCGGCTATCAGCTACCCTGTAATGGGTCTTACAGATAGAACTGGAACATTCGCCGTCCTTGCCGAGATTCTGGTTCCTTGATTATCTTTCATAAAAACAAGGAGTTTTTAATATGATTGAAATAACAAAAGCTACTTTCGATGAAGAAGTAAAAAACGCGACAGGACCTGTTCTTGTGGATTTCTGGGCACCATGGTGTGGACCATGCAAAATGCAGACAAGGATTCTCGAAGCCTCTGCTGCAGCACTCAGTGGTGCTAAAATCTGCAAGTGCAATGTGGATGAGAACCCAGATCTTGCGGGTGATTTTGACGTTCAAGCCATCCCTACGCTAATCGTCTTCCGCGATGGCAAAGTAGTAGACAGAGCAACAGGCGTCAGAGATGAAGCTGCACTGAAGAGAATGTTTGGCCTCTAAGCTAATCCAGCTCTCAGTAAACTCTGGGAGCTTTTTCTTTCCCAAAACCTTGAGCTGAGAAACTTAGATTTTCACATTTAGCTCTCTCAGCATTTGAATAGTTTTTATGCATGGTACAGAGAAATGCGAAGCAATATTAGGAATTAACAATCACTTTTTTGCATTTGGTTTTTCAGTAGTTTCACAGGTGACAATCTGACCATCATACGCAATAGCTGCAGCAATCAACCAAGGATCAGCAATCTTAATATTTCCAAACCAGTTATCAATAGCAGCAGGAGTGGTGTGCACCCCGTCAATAGGACAGGCAAATAATCAAAACTGAACCGTTGTTCATCCCGAATTTCTCTTGTTTCAATCTCATCATGTAGAATTCCAGGATTAGAGTGGCACATTCTTCTTATCATTGCATTTAAAAGTGACCATGTAAGATTTATGTCATTAGAAATCTGGTTGTCAATCAGATAGCTTTTTCCTGCCTGTCTCTCCTAGCGATTTTTATAGAATTGGATATTAAACAACCAATTTTATCTATGTAAAGAGTAGATAATCATGTCTTATGAATAACTATTTGTATTCTGAAGATAGCACTTTACAGATATGTTGCTTCTACAAGATCCCAATATGAGGCTCCAAGCATATAATTCAGATTGCCGTTAGATTCAAGTATATCAAGTGCAGTATTCCCACATGAATCACGTAGTTTTGCATCTGCGCCCCCTTCAAAAGCAAATACAGGATTTTTATTGATTCAATCGAGTCTTCTGAAGCTGCATACATAAGTGCAGTATTTCCATCATAATCTTGCAAATCCAGATCCGCACCGGCAGCAATTAAAATACTAACAACGTTTAAAGCATCATCATTGTTTGTAGTTGCCATCATCAACGGGGTTATATTATTCATGTACCTGACATTTACTTCAGCACCGGCCGCTATCAATGCTTTTACTCCATCTACATATTCATTGTCTATCGCATATGCCAATGGTGTATATCCATTCTTATCCCTAGCATTAACATCAGCACCTGCTTCAATCAAAACTTTAAAAATCTCCGCATCTCGGATATTTGAAGAAAGAATCAAAGGAGTTTCGCCCTCTCTATTCCGAACATTTACGGCAGCTCCAGCATCTATCAATGTTCTTACAATGTCTGGGTCGTGCCTGAACGAAACTGCATACAAAAGAGGATTTGAACCATTATTATCCTTTGCCTCCACATCAGCACCTGCAGCAACTAAACTGTTTATAATGTCAGGGCTGTAATTGTATGCGGCAGAGGCAAACATCAGCGGTGTCATGCCATCATCATCACTGGCATTCACGTCAGCGCCTGCTTCAATGAGAGCTTGAATTGTGCTTAGGTCAGTATTGCGTATAGCAGTCTCAAACTTAGAAAAGACATTGTCTGCTGCATAAAGTGGAGCTACTACAACAGCTAAGACTGCTATAGTATCAAGCAGATTGATTTCAAGAAAGTTTTCGGAAACATTACCCTTCTCTTATAAATCCTAAAAACATGAAAGAGAGAAAACAAGGAAACATCCGATTGCATGCAATATTGATTGTGGCTCCCTTAACGAGAGCCACAACATGAATCACATCATCAGCTTATCCAAATCTATCTCAGCCATGATTGCAGGCATTGAGCATCCCCATGATTCAAGAACCTGAGGATGAGTCTCTCCAAAGACTCCTATTTTCTCGCCTTTGTAGATGATTGCAGCAGCGCGGCCAGGTATGAATCTAGGATCATCTCCTGCTTCACTGAGCGTATATTCCTTCCTAAGGAAATACATCAGCGTATTGATATAAGAAGCAGCATCGTTATAGCCAACAGCTACATTGGAAGAGAAGAAGCCAAGACTATCAATCGTTCTCGTTCCGCTATTGTCATTGGCATCTTTTACAGTGATTTTACCCACTTCAAAGATATTGTGAGGATAAACAGCATGACCAGATACAGACTCACTTTCAAGAAGACATGGAAGCACTGATGGCCTGATCACTTCATAGTTCTCACTCATTGGATTCGCGATGAACACTGCATCCTCACCAGAGACATGCATATTGTCGATATACTCTCTCTTGGAACCAAGATAGTTGTACATCATCTCCTGGAAGCCCAGACCGACCAAGATGCCCTTAACTTTCCTTGAGAACTCTTCCACTGGTGACAAACGACCGATAGTGAAGTCTGCAGGCATAACAGGCTCGAACAATGAAAGCCCATGGCCAATCATAATATCCTCTACGATATCAACACCATGCAGGAAGTCGTTGCGATACTCAGGCACCTGAGCTGTAATGACATCATTCTCAACAGAAGCATGAACGCCCATCTTCTGCAAAGCAGCAATGCACTCAGCTGGTGTGAGATTCTCGCCAAGCTTATGATGCACGAGGCTCAGCGTCGCAGTCATTGGCTTCTGGAAATAATATGGCACAGTAATCTCACGACCGTATGGAGTATCTTTTGCGAAGCGGCATTTGACAGGAAGAATCTCAAAGCCCATATCAGACATATCGCAAGCAAGAATGGAGACAGCAAGCAACAAGTCATCGAGAATAGGCCCGGAAACCTCTATAAACAAATCGGAGTCTCCGACCTCTACTGCGCCAATACGCGCGCTATTGATTACAGGCGGGAAAGAAAGCGTATCGCCATTATCATCGTAGAGATATGGGAAGCGTGGGAATGATGAGACAATATATCCATAATCCCTTCCCTTAGGATGCTTTTCGCAAATCTCTCTCAGTGACAGCTCTTCAGTCATTCCCAGCGGAACAAACTTTGTTTTATCCGGATCGACAGCTGCATAATGCACAGGATACTTGATAAGCTCCGAGCGATAGATGCCCATAGCGATTGTCTTTCTCTTCCTGCCGAAATTAGTACAAAGCTTCTCCTGGCTCTGAATAAGATTGATAAGCAGCTCATTATCGACAGTCTTTCCACGTGCCGCAAAGCCGATAGAGTAATCGCGGATGCCGATAGCGCTCTCATCATCAATAACCATACGTCCGTCACTTGGCTTCTCATCATCGGAAGTGGAGAAGAAATCATAGGAAGGAATCTTCCCGCTCTCATAGCACTTCAACGCACGGGCAACTCCAGCAGCAGACCAGAGGTCTGGACGGTTTGTATCATTAAGCTCAATCTTGATAACCTCATTTTCCTTATCATGGCCATCAAGCTCTGCTTTAGCTACAGGGAAGATATCAACAAGAGCTTCATCGCTCATTTTCTTTCCAAGAAGCTGGTAGAAGATATTCTCAGGTACTTCAATCTTTGGCATTAGTTTCCCCTCCTTGTTCTTACGCTCTCAATATCTGGAGTGAAGAGCTCTCTGAGGTCATTGAGTCCAAGGTGCATAAGCGCCATTCTATCAATTCCCAAGCCCCATGCAAGAACAGGCTCCTTGATTCCAAGTGGTTCCGTGACTTCAGGACGGAAGATACCGGAACCGCCAAGCTCGAACCAACCAAGAACAGGATGCTTGATATGGACCTCGATCGAAGGTTCTGTGAATGGGAAGTAGCCTGGAACGTATTTGATTTCTTCGGCTCCTGCAACTTCCTCTGCAAACATCTTCAGCAGACCAAGAAGGTTCTTCAAGTTGACATCCTTACCAACGACGATACCTTCTGTCTGATAGAAATCCGCTCCATGTGTTGCATCGACCTGGTCGTATCTGAAACAGCGGACTATGCCGAAATACTTACCAGGCACATGTGCTTTTGTAAGCTGATGAGCTGAAAGCACTGTCCCCTGGCTTCTGAGCACCTGACGTCTGGTGAACTCATGGTCAAACTCATACCCCCATCCGCGGGAACCTGTCTTCCAGCCATTCTCATGTGTAGCTGCTACCTGGCTGAGCCATGGTTCTTCTATCTTCTTAGCATGTACTGGATCCTTGACATAATATACGTCATGGATATCGCGGGCTGAATGGAACTGGGGCATGAAGAGTGCGTCACCATTCCAGAACTCGTTCTCTACCAGTGGTCCATCAAACTCCTCAAAACCAAGGGAGATAAGCTTATCTTTTACCCACTGCAGATACTCTGAATAAGCATTCCTCCTGCCTGGAATCAGCCTAGATATCGGAGCATTGATACCATATGGGCGGAATGTACCATTCTTCCACGAACCAGACTGGATCATCTGAGGAGTAAGAACGCCGAACTCCTCACCTGTGATATTAGCCTTGATTACAGCTTCCTTGACAATCTCGCCTTCAGCTGTGAGATGATAAACAATATCTTCTCTCTCCTGGATGCGGAAAGGAGATGAAGAAGCGCCTCTCTTCTTTGAAAGCGGAGCGATAGCTTTCTTCTCATCCTCTGAAAGAGATGATTCATCAAGATAGTCTGAAGCGACAGCTTTATCGAGCAAAGTGCGCTGAAGTTTGACTTCATCAGCCATCTCTGAGACAACTTCAGCCTTCCTCTCCTCATTCATTTTAAGAGTACCCTTAGAGGAAAGAAGACCAAAAGCCGAACCTACATCGCTCTTCTCGAGAGCAAGGGCTGCTGCGATTTCCGGCATTGCATGAGGCCCGTTATCTTTCAGATATGAATAGATTCTCTCTGCAGGAAGACCTTCTTTCTGCATATCACGGCCTGCATCAGTCAGCTCGTAGATAATTCTCTTTGTTCTTGAAACTTCTTCCAGACATCCCTTTGCTGAAAGCCAAGAGAAAGCCTGATTGCACTGTCCTGTCTTATAACCTAATCCGCTTGAGATGCTTTCCTGTGTGATATCCTCTCCGGCATTGACATACCTGAGAAGCTTCACCTCCAACGGATGCAGGTTCTTCACATCGATATCCATAATATCTCCTTCAGAAATACAGTTGCTGATTATATTGATAATGCGAGGAAAATCAAAGAGCGAGAAGGCCCTCTGCTGCTTCTCTTATCTTAAAAGCTGAGACAAGGACATCTTCTTCCAGCTTTCTGGGAGGTGGAAGCGGCATATCGAGAGCGGAAAGCACAACGACGGAGCCAGGATTGAAACAGCTCTGGGAAGAGAGCAAAGCGCATATGTGCTCCCCTATGCTTCCTGCAAGCGGAGTATCTTGCACAATCAGAACTTTCCGTGTCTTTGAGTAGACTTCGAGCACTGTCTCCTCATCCAATGGCTTCAATGTAGCTAAATCGACAAATGTAATCTGAGTGGACAGGTATGAAAGCGAAGAGAATGCCGCAGCGAACGCGCGTGAATAGCCAATAACAGCCAATCTTTCCCCGCCACCATGGACAATAGCCTTGCCAAGGGGGAGTGAAAATCCGCTATCACCAATCTCGCCTTCTTGCCCATACAGCGCTTTGTGCTCGAAGAAGATGACAGGATTTCCATCCTCAGCTGCACTTTTAAGCAATGCTTTAGCGCTTAATGGATCTGATGGAGCGACAATCTTCAAGCCGGGAATGGACAGGAACATCGTCTCAAGCGATTGCGTATGCTGAGCGCCATGCCCTGTCAGCCCTCCGACAGGCGTTCTTAATACCAACGGACACGACAGCTGCCCTCCGGACATGAAGCGAAGTTTGGCTGCATGGTTTATCAGCGGGTCGGATGCAAGTGTAGAGAAATCACCGTACATCAGCTCGACAATGGGATGAAGAGACATTGCAGCAGCCCCGACAGCCATCGACGTGAAACCCTCTTCAGAAACAGGAGTTTCAAGCACTCTCCCACTATGACGTTTATAAAGATCCCCAGTCACTCCAAAGCAACCACCATAGCACCCTATATCCTCACCCAGAAGGAATGCAGAGCTGTCTGATGAGAGAATTTCATCAAGCGCCTCCCTGATGGCTTCGCGGTAGCTTCCTCTGTGCATCTTTCCGCTTTCAGTGCTTCTCTGCACAGCAGGTGCATAGACAAGGCTTTCTGCTTCAGACACAGAAAGTAACTCATCTTTATGCCTGAGAGCGCTTTCCGCAGCATTCCGTACTTCTTCTGCCGCTTTCCGCTTAAGTTCAGCAAGCTTTTCCTTGTCAGCTATTCCAGAGAGAAGAAGGAATGCAGATAAAAGCTCTATCGGATCACGCTTCTGCCACTCATTCTCCTCTTCCCTCGTTCTATAGACAAGATGATCGGATCTACTATGCCCGCACTGCCTGTACGTCACAGCTTCAAGGAAATATGGCTTACCATCTGCTTTAATGCGTTCCTTAGCTGTCGCAACAGCTTCCTCCACAGCAAGCACATCATTTCCATCAATAGCTTCATGTGGTATCAGAAAACCTTCAGCACGCTTATGAATACCATCTGAGGCTATCATTCTGTTTGATGCTGCAGACATGCCATATTGATTATTCTCAAGAAGGAAAAGAAGCGGCAGATGCCAAAGCGATGCTATGTTCATCACTTCATAGAGAATACCCCTAGAGGAGGCCCCATCTCCGAAGATAGCAACAGCAATACCATCCTCTCTCTTCAGTTTCTTAGACAGCGCAATTCCTGCAGCAAGCCCGATGCCAGATCCGACAACTGCAGAAGAACCTAGGTTGCAATTCTCCACATCCGTCATATGCATGGAACCACCAAGACCTTTGCATAGGCCATAACGAGAACCAAGGACTTCAGAGAACATCGCCTCCAGATTGGAATGTCGGCAGACATTGAACGCATGACAGCGATGTGTCGGAACAATCCAATCGTCATCGCTGAGAGCTGCAGACAATCCTGCCGCTACTGCTTCCTGTCCTATTGAAAGATGATAAGTGCCGTAAATCAGGCCATCGTTTGCGAGTTTCTCCAGCTCTTTCTCAAAATAACGCGAACGGAGCATAGAGGAAAAGAGGGAGAGATAATCCATAACAAGCCTCAGTTGATATAAACGCCCAGAATGCGTCCAATGAACATTCTGTGCCAGTCCTCCTGAGGATAAAGTCTCTTCACATCCTCGTCAATGATAGCATCTCCTGAGATGGTGGTATCGGCCACTTTCTGGCAAGTAAGCACAAGATTAGCTTCTTCAAACGCCACAGCTCCATCGACTGTCACTGGCGTGATGCCAGCTCCCGCTGCCTTATCTGTATCGCGACCAGATGTAGTACCACAGAATTTCAGCACATCTTTGCATTCTGGAGGGAAGAACGAAAGCGTAAAGAGTCCGGACTTCTCCATATAATGAAGTGTATAGCGTTCTTTTCTTACGAAAACAAACGCAACGGGAGAATTCCACAGATACCCCAGGCCACCCCAGCCTGCTGTCATGGTATTCCATTCTGACATCGTCCCCGCTGTCAGCAGGAAATTGTCATTGCCTATAACCGTAAAAGGATTGAGTTCAAGCTGATCAAAGCCAATTTTCTGCATAGGATTTCCTCCTTCTTTGATTATATCATGCAAACAGCACTTTTGCCCGGTACAAAAACCAACATCTTCTCAAAATGACGATTCCCCATTAAACTGTTCATATCTCAATAGAAATCTGGAGATAGTAATGGCAGAAGAAAGAACGTCCCTACCGGGCGACCTCAGACGTGTTCTCTTCGACGAAGAGACTATCAAGCAGCGTGTCTCAGAGCTGGCTGATGAGATCAATCAAGCATATAAGGATATAGAAGAACCCCTGATCCTCGTTGGAGTGTTGAAGGGGTCCTTCATATACATGGCAGATCTATCACGCCGTCTGACAATCCCACATGTCGTTGATTTCATCGCTATATCATCATACGGGAACAAGGGAGATAAGAGAGGAGAAGTCAGGCTTCTGATGGACACAAGGGAGAATCTTGCAGGACACCATGTGCTAATCGTTGAAGACATTCTCGACAGTGGTTCGACACTTGATTACCTGACAAAAGCATTCAAAGCGCGTGGCACAAAATCTGTAGAGACGACTGTATTCCTAGATAAGCCTTCACGCCATCTTGTCAATATCGATATACGTTTCAGAGGTTTTGAAATACCAGATGTCTGGGTTGTTGGTTATGGACTGGATTATAAAGAGAGGCACAGAACCCTCCCTTATATCGCAGAGATGATTCCGGAGAATTGAGATGATTGATAAATTCTATGTCAGTTACAATACAGTGCATAAGCTTATTAAAAGCCTTGCGCAGAAGATTGAGGATTCGGGCTTCGATCCCGATGTAATCGTAGCTATCGGTTCTGGCGGCTTCATTCCAGCCAGAATCATCAAGACTTTCATCAACCGCCCTATCTATGCTGTCGGCATATCATACTATGGCATGGATCATAAGCATCGCGAGCATCCTACTAAAATCCAGTGGATTGACGAAGTGCAATCACAGCTGAGAGGAAAAAATGTGCTGCTTATCGATGAAGTCGATGATACAAGAGCAACACTTGGCTATTGCGTTGGAGAGTTGCTGTCATATAATCCGAAGGAAATAGCAGTACTTGTTCTTCACAACAAGCTGAAGAAGAAGGATGTTGAGTTCCCTCCAGAAATCAAAAGGTACTACCCTGCTCTGGAAATCGAAGATCTCTGGATCAAATACCCATGGGATGCAGAAGATATCGAAGAACATACAGCAAAAGAGAAAGAGATGTTTGAAGAACTGAGAAAGCAAGGCAAGGAGGCACTTCTAAATGGCATCATATAATGTTAACGCCGTCATTGGCGTACAGTGGGGAGACGAAGGCAAGGGCCGTGTTGTTGACTACCTCGCATCCGATGCGGATCTGGTAATCCGCTTCCAAGGTGGAGACAACGCAGGACATACTGTCATCAATGATAAAGGCAAATTCGGTCTGCACATTCTTCCAAGCGGAATCTTCAATCCGGAAACGATGAACATCGTTGGAGCAGGCACTGTTGTAAACTTCGACAGAATGCATGAAGAGCTGGAGAACATCAAAAAAAGTGCAGACCTTGAGATTTCAAATGTCTTCATCGACGAGAGAGCACACATAATCATGCCATACCACATGGCACTGGATGGAGCTGAGGAAGGCAAGCGCAGCGATAAAGAGAAAATCGGAACAACAAAGCGTGGCATCGGACCTTGCTACTCCGACAAAGCTGCCAGAATGGGCATCCGCGCTGCAGATATCATGGATGAAGAGAGGCTGGAAGAGAGGCTGAAGCTTATTCTTCCTAAGAAGAACAGAGATCTCGAATACTATGGTCTGGAGACAGTTACCCTCTCTGATATGCTCGAGAAATGCGCGAAGTGGCGTGAGATGTTCGGTGATCATATCATCGATGCCTCTCCAGTGATCAGAGAAGCTGTTGAAAGCGGCAAGAAGATCCTGCTGGAAGGACAGCTTGGAATCATGCGTGATAACGACTGGGGCATCTATCCATATACGACATCATCCAATCCTACAGTCGCAGGCGGCTGCAATGGCGCAGGCATCCCTCCTCGCTGCATCTCCACAGTAGTTGGAGTTGCTAAAGCTTATTCAACATCAGTCGGAGGTGGTCCATACATGACTGAACTCTTCGACAAAGATGGCGAGAAGCTCAGAGATATCGGACATGAATATGGTGTTACAACAGGTCGTCCAAGACGTTGTGGCTGGTTCGATGCTGTAGCCGCAGATTTCGCATGCTATATGAATGGAGTGACCGATCTCGCACTGACAAAGCTTGATGTGCTCGACACATTTCCTGAAATCAAAGTATGTACTGGCTATATGATCAATGGCGAGTACTACACGCATCTGCCTGAGACAAGGCTCCAGGAAAAGGCAAAGCCTATCTACGAGACATTCGAGGGCTGGATGGCTGATACCACAAAGTGCAGAGAATGGGATGAGCTTCCAGAGAAAGCCCGCGAATACATTCTTGCACTTGAAAAGATGCTGAATACTCATATCACGTACATCTCTGTAGGACCTGAGCGCGATCAGCTGATCATCCGCAAGAAGTAATAACGGAGATATAACACAGATTTATTCCGGGCTTGATGAAGCGCCGCTTCATGAGCGTTATCATCAAGTCAGAATACAAAAGGTCTCCAATGGAAACAGGCCGAAATCGAATAGCAGGAGGAATGTAAGATGCGTTCCTCCTTTTTCTTTGCTATAATCCTGCATGAGGTCGCAATGGAATACAATCACAGCACATTCATCAGCCCCCTGACTTGGCGGTATGGCTCTGAAGAGATGAAGCATATCTTCTCAGAGGAACACAAAAGAAAGCTCCTAAGACGTGTGTGGATCGCACTAGCACGGGCAGAATCAAAAGCTGGACTGGTCACGAAAGCGCAAGTGGAAGAGCTGGAAGCACATAAAGACGAGATAGACATCGACAGAGCGACGGAGATAGAGAACACTATCCACCATGATCTGATGGCAGAGATCAAGACATATGCAGAGCAATGCCCATTATCTGGCGGCATCATCCATCTTGGAGCAACCAGCATGGATGCTCTCGACAATGCAGATGCCGTGCGCTTCAAAGAAGCCCTCACCCTGATCATCCAAAAGCTCGATGCCCTGATTGCAGCACTCGCCGACAAAGCCGAAGAGTATAAAGACACAGCAACAATGGCTTTCACTCACATACAGCCTGCTGAGATTACGACTATCGGCTACAGACTTGCACAGACGCTACAGGATCTCATGGAAGACAGAAAAGAATGCCAGGACGTTCTCTCCTCCATCAGGGGAAAAGGCATGAAAGGTGCTGTCGGAACAGGTGCAAGCTACTCAGTACTCCTTTCCGGAACTGGTATCAGCGCAGAAGAGCTTGAGACGATGGTGATGGATGAACTAGGAATAAAAGCATTCACAGCCGCGACACAGACCTATACAAGGAAGCAGGATCTGAGGATTATCGCATCTCTCTCATCAATTGCAGCGACACTTCATAAAGCTGCTCTCGATTTCAGGGTTCTGCAGTCTCCTCCAATCGGAGAGTTCTCCGAGCCATTTGGAAAGAAGCAAGTAGGCTCATCCGCGATGCCATTCAAGCGCAATCCAATCAATTCAGAGAAGATCTGCTCTCTCTCCAGAATTGTAGAAAGCCAGTATCAGGCAGCATGGATGAATGCTTCTCTGTCAATTCTTGAGCGTACTCTCGACGATAGTGCGAACAGGAGAATCTTCATGCCTGAAGCTTTCATTGCAACAGATGAGATGCTCATGACTGAGCTGAAGATTGTCAAAGGCATGAATATACACAGCACTGCAACGGAGAGGCTGATGAACGACTATGGCATCTTCGCTTCTACTGAACGCTTGCTGATGGAGCTTGGCAGACGAGGAGCTGACAGGCAGGAGATGCATGAAGTCATCAGAGAGGAATCACTCTCGGCTTGGAAGAGCGTCCAGGAGGGCAAAGGCAATCCGCTGAAAGAGAACCTGATGAAAGATGAGAGAATCTTGCAATATCTTCCTGAATCGGAAATAGAGAAGCTTCTCGATGCCCATGATTACACAGGTGATGCAGCGAGACGCACCTCATATGTAATAGCTGAAGCCAGAAAGCTCATACAATAAGCAATCCAGCTCTGAAGAGAGCAAAATAGATGGCTGCCCTTATATAGCGCACTGCTGTAGCGGGCAGCACTTTCTTTGCCGGCAGCTTCAGTGCTCCTGCAAGCACGCATATAGTTGAAAACGGCAACGGAAAGAGACCAGCAATCACGACAAACAATGTGCCATATTTCTTGATATATGCGCCCCACTTCACTTTCGCTTTATCTGTATACTTCTTGATTAAAGGGATTTTATGAAGAAGGATTCCCCCGGCATATGATGTAACACCGCCCAGCGCAGAAG
>JADIMT010000101.1 GCA_017694595.1 Candidatus Ornithospirochaeta stercoripullorum
ACTTCATCGAACATGCTGCTCATGATTGCTATTCCCTCCTTCTCCATCTTCAGGAACTCCGTGCGCTCCTTGATCACAGTGTAATGCATCTTCTCCGGATCTGTACACTTCAGATCCTCCATCAGCCGTCCAAGCTCTGTCTCAGGCTTTGTGAACGATGAGCTGACATAGATGATTTCCGATCCGTCGCCGAATGACTCTCCAGTCTCTTCAACCTTCCTTTCGACATGGTATATCGCCTCTCCCCGTCCGAGCGCATCGCCTGATGTGATGAAGATGATAAATGAGTCAGGGAGGCAGTCGAAGCCTGTTCCCTTGTCAAGCATATCAGCATCCATCATGGAGCTGTAATAGCGTGCTCTTCTTCTAGATGCTCCTTTCGTCTCCTTCTGCACTTCTATGTCATAGATTGTACCATCCAAGTCCACTGCCATCACATCAAGCTTAACTGAGTGGGATATGATGTTCTCTATCCATCTCTGCGGATGGACGTCGATAACGCATAGGTCACGTTTGTTGAGTATGACTCGAAGGAGTACTTCTGTGCATGCCTTGCTCTCCCCGAAGCATTTAGTAAACAGGGCATCATCCATAAGGCTCATGCTGCGTAGAATCGCTTTTTTCTCTTCTTGTGTAATCATTCTACCTCCTGAAAGGATATACGCGAAAAGCCTACGATTATGTCAAAGTTTAAAAAAATATGGAAAAACAATCTGCATCGGAGTTTTTCACATCCATTTCGGGCTATATTAAATATCATGGATATTCTGATTTATATTGTTCTCTTTCTTTCTGTTTTATCAGCGGGATTGCTGTTTGCGATTTTTGTAAAGATAGGGAAGAAAGATGAGGCAGCAAATAAACTTTCCCAGGAATTGCAGGATAGGATTTCATCTTCTTTTGATTCTTTCCGTTCTTCGCTTGAAGCTAGGTTGCAAGCGATGGATTCTAGGATATCTGATCTATCTGTGTCGCTGAGAGCTAGCTTGGATGCTCTAAATGCCTCTGAAAAGCGGCAGATGGAACTCTTGTTTACTGAAACAAGGGAATTCAATGAAAAGAGGATGCTTCAGGAGAAAGAGACTTCGGAGTCCCTTCGCATTACGCTTGATACGATGCGTAAAGAGAATCAGAATACTATGGAGTCTGTCCTTAAAGAGAGTGCCTCCTTGATTGAGAAAGTTCGTGTTGGAATGGATGCTATACGTACTGACAATAACAAGCAGCTTGAAGTTATCAGGGGAACAGTCGATGAGAAATTGCAGAAAACTCTTGAGACAAGGATTTCAGCATCTTTCCAGGAGGTCACTAAGAACCTTGAGTCTCTTTATAAATCAATAGGGGAGATGAACAGCCTCACGAAGGATATAGGGAATCTCAATCGTATGTTCTCTAATGTTAAAGTGCGAGGTACATGGGGAGAAGTACAGGCAGAGACTATCCTCTCTGATATGCTCACTCCTCAGCAATATGTGAAGAACTTCTCACCTGGCAGGGGAAAAGGAGTTGTAGAGTTCGCCATCCGTCTTCCAGGAAAAGAGAATGGAAGCGATGTTTATCTTCCTATTGATTCAAAATTCCCTAAAGAGGATTTCGTAAGGTACTCAAACGCCGCCGCTGAAGGCAATGACGAGGCGATGAATGCTGCTCTTAAAGATCTCAGACAGCGTGTATTGGCAGAGGCTAGAGAGATTAGGGACAAGTATATAGTACCACCTGTCACAACTGATTTTGCTATCCTTTTCGTTCCGACAGAGAGCCTTTACGCGGAGCTTCTGCGAACCTCTGGTTTTGTAGAGACTTTGCAGGAAAGTTGTAAGGTAGTGCTTACAGGACCTACCAATTTTGCTGCTTTAATCAATTCTTTGCAGATAGGATTCAGGACACTTCAGGTTGAGAAGAATACAGAGAAAATCTGGAAACTTTTCAGAGATCTCAAAACGCAGTTCTCGAGATTCGGGGAGGACCTGGAGAAGTCTCAGAGGGCACTTGATGCTGCTTCTGACAAAATTGAAGCTGCTGTGAGAAGAAGTAACACGATATCTGGGAAACTGGAGCGAATAGAGCTTCCAGATCAGAATGGGGATGTGCTTGAAGTTGCAGATAACCCATCTTTGATTGAATAATTATGCAATAATTGCAATTATATTGACAATTTATGCATGAATATCTAATCTAAATGTATATAGGAGTTTTGATATGAACCTCAAAGGAAGAAGTTTTCTAACACTTAAAGACTATTCAAAGGACGAAATCATCTATCTCATCAAACTTGCCGCTGAACTTAAAAGCAAAAAGAATGGCAAGCCTGTCGATCCAGGAGTGCATGGTAGGCTTCTGTCTGGAAAGAATATTGTTCTTCTTTTCGATAAGACATCTACACGTACAAGGTGTTCTTTTGAGGTTGCCGCCTATGATGAGGGCGCAGGTGTTACTTTCCTTACAAACTCCCAGATGGGCAAGAAAGAATCTCTTGAGGATACTGCCAAAGTTCTTGGCAGACTTTATGATGGCATTGAATACAGGGGATTTGAGCATAGTGTTGTTGAGGACCTTGCAGCTTTCTCCGGTGTTCCTGTATGGAATGGACTGACTGATGATGATCATCCGACACAGGTTCTTGCAGATTTCCTCACAGCATCTGAGCATTTGAAAAAGCCGCTCGATGAACTTAAGCTTGCATATGTCGGAGATGGAAGGAACAATGTTGCTAACGCGTTGATGATTGGCGCGAGCAAAGTCGGTATGAACTACGCTGTCGCAACTCCTTCTTCTCTGAACCCAGCAGCTTCTCTTGTCGCTGATTGTGAGAAATGGGCTAGGGAGAATGGTTCTGAGATTATGATCACATCAGATCCTTTTGAAGCTGTCAAAGGTGCTGATATCATTTATACGGATATCTGGTGCTCGATGGGCGAAGAGGACAAGATGGCTGAAAGAATTGAGCTCCTGAAACCGTTCCAGGTGACAATGGAATTGCTGAAATCTACAGGTAAGAATACGATTTTTGAACATTGTTTGCCTTCTTTCCATGATCTCAATACCTCGACAGCTCAGATGGTCTATGAGAAATTCGGCTTGAAGGAGATGGAAGTTACTGATGAAGTTTTCAGAAGTCCTGCTTCTGTAGTCTTCGATGAAGCAGAGAACAGGATGCATACTATCAAAGCAGTGATGGTTGCAACGCTTTCTGATACATTGAAATTCTGATGAGCTTAGACTGGCTGCCGATGGTAGCCAGCTTTTGCTTTTTTAATTATCCGATTAGATGCATTAATATACTTTCTTCTGTTTCTGGAAACCTGGTTTTGAAGGGTTCCAAAAGCAGTTTTTTTGCCTCTTTTGGATGCAATCTGTCTATTTGCTTTTCAAAATCCGGATAGATAGCTTCAGGTAATGCATAGCGTGCAATGCCCCAGCCAAATGGCTTACCGTTTTTAGCTATCCTGTATTCGAAACCCGAGATCATAATGAAAGTCTTCATCTGCAATCTTGTGTTCGAAGTGTCAAAAGTGCTTTTTGACATATTTGTCTTGTATCGGAGGACTGTGGAGATTTCGTTGCCTGTTTCCTCTAATATTGAGTAGATTGTCTTTTCACTCCGTGTAACAAGGCCATCGTTAGTCATTCCTTCGAAATCGTAGCCATCGCGTCTGTACGCTGAGAGAATCGTGAAAAGCTCCTTTGAGACAAAGCATGGACGTGAAAGGAAGAATTTGCCATATGCTGCGCCTGTTGCTTCTATGACAGGTTCCTTCCACTCCCAGACTCCTTCACCTTTTGGTGGAAACCAGACTGTTGGGTCTGCACACTCCTCAATTGAGAAGCCTGGAATGGCGGAATGGAAGAATGGGAGAAATCCAAATTCCTCCACAATGCTTATGATATCCTCCTGTGTTTTGATGACGGGCTTTTTCATTTTTTGTAGGAGAAATCAGGAATTTCTTCCCATCTCTTTCGGAAATAGTGTGCTGCCATCTTTGGCCTTCTATCTCTAGTGAGAAGTCCTTTACGGTTACCGTCGGCTCTCATTGGCCCCTGGATAGTATTGAAGTCCGCGAAGTTCCATGGATGCTCTCCGATGATGAATTTTCTCTTGTCGAGCTCTGTGTTGATTCTGTCGTAGTACATCACTTGGAACTCTTCACTGAACATCTCAGGAGAGGATAGATGGAAGCCGGGCAGCGTATCTGCACCATATTCTGTAAGGATTACGGGCTTGTTCTGCTTCTCCCAGAAATCCAGTTCGAGGTTCAGTGCGTAGCATGCTGTGTCCATGTCGCCAGAGAGATTGTACCAGCCATAGTAGCGGTTGATGCATACGACATCCATTTCCCTTGTGATTCTGTCACGTTCATAGTTGTTCTGGTTACATACAAATGTGACAGGACGATGCTGCCGATCCAGTGGTTTTGTAAACTCATAGAGCGAATGCCAATACTCGTAAGCGGAGTCGGGGCATGTTACTACATCAGGCTCGTTGCCCATTGACCACATCACTACAGAGGCATGGTTCTTGTCGCGATCGATAAGATCCTTGATAACATCTCTGTGATGCTCATGGAATCTGCCTATCTTGTAGATGTCATCACTGGTTCCTCCGATTCCAACAGCAGGTGTCTCATCGATTATGACGATGCCTTCCTTGTCGCATAGATCATACATCTCCTCAGCGTATGGATAATGACTTGTACGGAACGAGTTGGCATTCATCCAGTGGATCATACTGATATCTTTTACATCAAGAACTAAATCAAAGCCTCTTCCATGTACTGCCGAATCTTCATGCTTGCCAAAGCCTTTGAAGTAGAAAGGCTTGTTGTTTATCAGAAATTGCGTTCCCTTTACCTCGACTGTCCTTATGCCGACGTTGAGCGTATAGACATCGTTAGCAAATTCCACAGTAGCTTTGTAGAGATATGGATCCCCTGGGTATGGCCACCAGAGATGTGCATTATGTACAGTAAGCTTCTTGCTGCCTGTAGCAACAATGTTTCCTTCTTTATCTTTTAGCGTGATTGAAGCAGATCCAGGAACAGATGTGGCAACATCGAAGTTTACGATGCCATCCGTCCCGTCAAGTTCAGTTGTTACTGTGATATCTTTGATATATTCCTTAGGCGTCGTATAGATGCGTACAGGCCTGTTGATGCCAGCATAGTTGAAGAAATCGAAATTAGGCAGATTGATTTCCTTTCTCCATTTCTTTGCTGCGATGACGCTTGGCACGTCCGCATTGTCTGAACCGAAGAAAGCTGTTCCCCCTTCATTGCCCATAGGCAGTGTTGAGTGGTTGATACGGTTATCGACTGCGACGATGAGCGTGTTCTCTTCTCCTGTACTGATTATGTCAGTTATCTCAACCTCAAATGGAAGAAAGCCACCTTTGTGTTCTTTGATGAGATTGCCATTCAAGTATACTTTCGCATAATGTGTAACCGCATCAAAACGGAGCATTATACGTTCTGATGACAAAGCATTGGGCACAATGAATGTCCGTCTATAATAAGCCCAGCCGCAATGGCTTCTGAATGCTGGATTCTCATTCAGGTCATTGTATGAAGCAGGTACTGCTATGAGAGTGCTTTCATTGAAGTAGGAATCATCTGCGACTCCTTCGCTATGCATGCCATCATCGAGACGGAAGGACCATGCACCTGAAAGATCGATTACATCTCTTGATTTGTTTATTTCCGGATAAAGCATGATTGGATTATACTTTGATTCTACAGTTTGCACTAGGAAATAGAACCCGCACTCCATTGTGTCTTCTGCGAATTCCATAGCATTTGTGAAATACTCTTTGAAAGCCTTGATTTTGAAGTGTGATATGGCGTATTTAGAATGAGTGAAAACACTATCCCGCATAGCATAATGGATAGTGCATTCCCCTCCGGAGGGAAGGATGGCGGTTCGATTCCGCCTGCGGGAGAGCTTCAGGGACTATGTTTCAGCAATGGGAGTGCAAGCTGTAATGCACACCAGAAGAGAGCCAGAAAGAAGAGCACTGCCATCAATTTCCTGTGCTTTATGAAGAGAGATTTCATAATAGTCCCGCCGATAGCCCAGATAAGGCCAGATACAAAGCAGATAACAGGCACTAATAATGATAGTACGATCGTCTCAATGTCTGATGATGAGAATGGAATGATGTAGGCAGAGATTGCTGTGAAAGCCAGTATGTAGACTTTGATGTTTATCAGTTGCAGCAGCAAGCCTTCGATAAACGTTGCACTTCGGTTTTCCGTCTCTTTGAAGCCAAGCTTCAGCATTTTAATGGCAAGATACACAAGATAGATTACAGCTGCGGCTTGTAAAATAAGCTGTGCTTTTGGTAGAAAGCTATAGAAAAGTTCGACAGCTAGAAGCGCGATGATCGTGTCAACCGTTATGCCTGCCAGCATGCCTACATTCAGCCTTATTCCACGCTTGAAACCAACCGTGGCTGCATTAGCCATGGATAGTATTGTGTTTGGGCCGGGCGTTATAGACATCGTTATAATATATACAAGCAATGTAGCCATATATTCATGTTAGCTTAAATCATTATCTATGCAGAGTCCTTTGCTGTGTAGTATTTGTAGTCCTGACTGCCCATCTCTGTTATGTTTTTCTCTGACGCATTCACTACCAAGTGTAATTTTTCTCAAGAAGTGATATCATGCATTGCATGCCAAAGAAGATAGACCACGAAGAACGGAAAGAGACTATACTCAGTACTGCTTTGGAGGTTTTCGCCAAAGAAGGATATCATGATTCAAACCTCTCGCTTATAGCAGAGGCTGCTGGTATTTCCCGTCCGACTGTCTATCAGTATTTTCATAATAAAGATGAAATCTATTATTACGCTGTAAAGCTCATTACAGGACGTCTGTTCACGAAATATTCAGCAATAGCATGGGGTGATGGAGAGTCTGATGAAGTTGAGAGGATGAAGCTCATTCTTTCCGATATCGTTGACATAGCAATCGCCAATGAACATGCATTGATGAATCTCATGGATGTGATGGTCTCAGCAAAGCGCGATGGTGTTGATTTCGCAGATGTGATTCATCACAGGACTGCAAAGCTCTCAATCCTCTTCAAGCGTCTTCTGCGCCAAGGTATTGATAACCATCGTCTCAGGAAACTCGATATAGATGCAACAGCGGAAGCTATCTTCAATCTGGCGGAGCTTGTCTGCTTTCAGGTTGCTTTCTTCAAAGCTTTCGATAAAGAAGGTGCTCTTGGCATGATTTCCAGCTATCTTGAGTCGCTGAAAGCTTAACGTTTTTCCTCTCTGTTATTATATTCCGTTTGTACAGATATGTACGGAATATAGAACTCTGGAGGAAATATGAATTACGATAAATTTACACTTAAACTGCAGAGCGCTATAGAGGAGGCAGCTGAGAGGGCTACATCCGAAAAGCACTCTGAAGTTACGCCTGCACATATAATTATTGCACTGACGGAGCAGAAGGACGGTGTGCTTCGCCCTCTTTTCGAGAAGCTGGGGGTACAGCCTGAAGCTGTAATTCAGTCGATGGAGAAGATTCTGGCATCGCTGCCAAAGCTTTATGGAGATGCTCAGGTCTCATTCTCGCGGTCGTCTGCACGTATTCTTGGTTCATGCGATAAAGTTGCAGCTGAATTCAAGGATGAATATATATCGGCAGAGCATTTTCTCATAGCGCTTCTGACTGATGAATGTCCTGAGAAAGATGCCCTCATAGCGCTTGGTGTGTCCAAAGATGAAGTCTTGAAGGCTTTGCAGAGTATCAGGGGAAATCAGAGAATCACATCACAAGATCCTGAAGCGGGGTATCAGTCACTCGATAAATATTGCAAGGATCTGACTCGTCTTGCTTCCGAGGATAAGCTTGATCCTGTCATTGGCAGGGATGAGGAGATAAGACGTGTCATGCAGGTCCTGTGCCGCAGAACGAAGAATAATCCTGTTCTGATTGGAGAGCCTGGTGTAGGCAAGACTGCTATCGTCGAAGGACTTGCAGAGCGTATTGCTAAAGGCGATGTGCCTGAGTCGCTTCTCGATAAGCGATTGCTCTCGCTCGATCTTGGTTCGTTGATTGCTGGTGCGAAGTTCCGCGGAGAATTTGAGGAAAGGCTGAAGGGCGTTATCAACGAAGTTACAAAGAGTGAAGGCAAGATCATTCTCTTTATCGATGAGCTTCATACAATTGTCGGAGCAGGCGCTGCTGAAGGTTCAACAGATGCTTCCAATCTTATTAAGCCAGCTCTCGCTAGAGGAGAACTGCATGCGATAGGTGCTACAACGCTCGATGAGTATAGGAAGTATATTGAGAAGGATAAGGCTCTGGAAAGAAGATTCCAGCCTGTTTATTGCAAGGAACCATCTGTAGAGGATACGATTTCAATTCTTCGTGGCTTGCAGCCGAAGTATGAACTGCACCATGGCGTAAGAATCAAGGATGAAGCGCTTGTAGCAGCTGCTGTCCTTTCTGATAGATATCTCACCAACCGCTTCCTTCCTGACAAAGCTATCGACTTGGTCGATGAAGCTGCTTCTCAGATCAAGATGGAGATAGAAAGTCAGCCTGCTGAACTGGACAATCTCCATAGGAAGATGCTCCAGCTCTCAATAGAGAAACAGGCACTGTCACGCGAGAGCGATCAAGGCTCTAAAGATCGGTTGGAGAAACTGAACTCAGAGCTTGCAGAGATGCAATCTAAGTATGATGCGCTTCATCTTGAGTGGCAGAATGAGAGGGAAGCTATCATCGCTCTCCGCGGTAAGAAGGAGGAGTTGGAGAAGCTTTCCAAGGAAGAGCTGAATGCAGAGCGCCAAGGCGATTTGAACAAAGCTGCTATGATCAAGCATGGCAAGATGCCAGAGATCCAGAAAGAGATTGCTGAAGCGGAAGAGAAGGTGAACTCCTTCACGAAGGATGGACGTCGTCTGCTTCGTGAGGAAGTGACTGAGGATGATATCGCGAAAGTCGTTTCAGCATGGACTGGTGTTCCTGTCGCGAAGATGATGGGTTCCGAGAAAGATAAGTATCTCAATCTTGAGAAGATGCTGTCGCAGTCAGTCATCGGCCAGAGCAAAGCTATAGAAGCTGTCTCTAATGCTATCCGCAGGAACAAGGCTGGCATCGGTGATGAGCATCGTCCGCTTGGTTCGTTTCTCTTTGCAGGCCCAACTGGCGTTGGCAAGACATTGCTTGCAAAAGTGCTTGCTTCATTCCTCTTCGATGATGAGAAGGCACTTACGCGTATAGATATGTCTGAGTATATGGAGAAATACTCAGTATCCCGTCTTATTGGAGCTCCTCCAGGATATGTGGGCTACGATCAGGGCGGCCAGCTTACGGAAGTCGTCAGACGCAGACCTTACTCCGTGATACTCTTTGATGAGATAGAGAAGGCGCATCCTGATGTCTTCAATATTCTTCTCCAGGTGCTTGATGATGGGCGTCTTACTGATGGGCAGGGACGTGTAGTGGATTTCACCAATACAATCATCATCATGACCTCAAACCTTGGCTCACAGGAGATTCTTGCAGATCCACAGCATGCTGATGAGCATGTGATGGAGATTATCAGGCATACATTCAAGCCTGAGTTCATCAACAGAATCGATGAGATTGTCATATTCAATCCGCTTGGGGACAAGGAAATCAGAAAGATAGTCCATCTGCAGCTTGAGACGCTGAAGGAGCGTGTGCTCCGCCGTGGATATGGCCTTGCATGGGATGAGGCTGTCGAAGAGCATATCGCTAAAGCCGGATTCGATCCCGCCTATGGTGCACGTCCAATCAGGAGATGCATACAGGATGAGGTCGAGAATGAGCTTTCACGTGAGATGCTATCTGGAGAACTCTCAGAAGGCGAGGAAATCCATCTTGCAATGAAAGATGGCAAGGTCTCAGTTGCATAAAACTGCAGACGCATTGCGTCTCTTCTCTCCGGCCGGCTTAACCGCCGGCCATTGCTTTGCCAGTAGCTTGTACATAGCGCTCAGGCGTGTCTACATCCAGAACACACCCCTCAGAGGCTTGGCAATGCCCGATTTCCCAATTGCTCAGATACTCCTTCATCGTTCCTTTGAACGAAAGCAGCTTCTCTCTGTGTTCACGCCTGAAGCAGACAGGATGACCTGGGGTGCTGATGTATGATGCTCTTGCTATTGTATACTCATCAAGCATAGCAGCTGTGCTGAGGATATCGCAAGGTTTTAGCAAAGGGAGATCTCCTGGAAGGATTGCAAAGTCATCATCTCTTACAGCTTCTATGCCTTTCATCGTGCTCCATTTCTGTCCTTGGCTATAATCTTCAGCAAAGATTGTTGGCGCGCTGTATCGTCTGGCTTCAGCTTCGATTCTCTCTCTCTCGTGGCCCGTGACGATGAGTAGGTTGCATCCAGCTCCCTGTACAGCTTCGATGACAGAACCAAGCACTGTTGTATGTCTGAATGGTAGCAGAAGCTTATTTCTTCCCATCCTTTCTGCTAATCCCGCAGCCAGAAGTATTACAGTCATAGCAGATATTTTATGCTACAATCATCGCATGCGGAATAGTAATGATAATTCACTTCTTAAAGCGCTTGTCAGCCGTATCAAGTCAAATCCGAAAGAAGATCTTGATGATACGCTTTTCTATACAATCACAAGGGCAGCAACCCTTGGCAAAGAGATAAGAGTGGGCAGTGTAAGGGAGGATCATGGCAAACGCTATTTGCGTACTTTCCTTGATGGAGGGAAGGGAGATGTTGTCAAGCTCGGAGATTTCCTGCTTCGTTTTCTAGATGAATATGTGCTTCTGGATGGATTCATGCTTGAAGAGATAATCATCGAGAAGGGTTTTGTTGAAGAACTGATTTCTGCACTCGGAATGAGTACGATGACGGCTGTTGCTGATGATATCTCATCGTATGAGAGTGCAGCTGCAGCTATCTGTGATGAATCGCTTCCTTTCTTTCCGGATATCAGGAAGTGGAATACGGAAGCTGTTCTTACAGTACCTCGTGTACGCTACAGTGATGGCAGTAGGGTCAAGGAACGTCTGGCTTCTGCCTATAAACATGTATTTGAGAAGTGCGTGGAGGGAGGTTACACAACGCTCTCTATTGCGCCTCTCTCCGATTATCCATTATCTCTCGAAAGCGAGATAGCGACATCAGCTGCAAGCGCATTCTTCGCGCTCCATCCGGATAGGATGCTCTCTGTCTCTTTTATCCTTCCCGATGAGAAGAGCCTATCGCTCTTTTTAGGAGCGTCTTAACATCAGGATGAATGAGAGCAGAAGAAGAAACGATGAGAAGAGTATAGCTGGAATGCCTAGCGCGATTGATAGCAGTGCACCGCTTCCTGCGCCAGCTGCGAAGACAATGATCACCAAAGCATAGTAAAGCGTGTTCTTCAGGCTTCCTTCTTTTTTCTCCACAATGAAGTCTGAGAGATTCTCCATGCACGATTTCAAGTTGCCTATGCACATAGTGCTCGCATAAGCGTGCCCTCTGGCTTTCCTGAATGCTTCGACTTGCATTGCGCAGGAGAATGAAACGATTGCATTTGCAATGCTGTTCACGGATGTTGGCAACAAGCTGACAGATGAGAGCAGAAGAATCTCAGCGAGTACAACGATATGACGCCAGTGCAATATGCCATTATGCTTCTGGAACCTGTGTCGTAAGAGCGCAGCCACGAGAATTCCAGCTGCATACGCTGTGATTGGTATCAAATAAGAGAAAGCTCTTCCCCAGTCTGAGAGGAAGAGCGCTCTCGATAGCAGCACGATATTTCCCGTCTGTGCGTTGGCAAATACGCCTGCTCGTGTGATGTATGTATAAGCATCCTGCAATCCTCCGGAGAGCGTGATAAGGATCATCACGGCAATGCTCTCCGAAGCTTGGACCTTATTTCTGGACTTTTCTTGCATCTTCAAGAACTGTATCGCTTGAGGATTTCCTGACTTTGCATGGCTTTATGTGCCATATGTCCTCAGCATATTCATTGATAGTCCTGTCAGATGAGAACTTTGCGCTGGATGCAATGTTGATAACAGCTTTCCTGTTCCATTCCTGAGGGTTTGTCTTGTAGAGCATTGTAGCGCTCTCATGTACATCGTGGTACATCCTCAGGTCAGCCATCAGGAAGTATCTGTCATTGCCATAGCCGAAAATGGACTCTCTCAGTGGCTTGAAGATGTCTGGTTCATTGATTGAGAAGTAACCAGAATCGACAAGGTCAATCATAGCCTGGATCTCAGGATCCTTTGCAGTCCATTCTTTCGGATCATAGCCGGAAGAAGCAAGTGAGGAAATCTCTTCTTCAGTGTGTCCGAAGATGAAGATGTTGTCCTTTCCGACTTCTTCTGCAATCTCGACGTTTGCGCCATCGAGCGTTCCAACTGTCAATGCGCCATTGAACATGAACTTCATGTTGCCAGTACCAGATGCTTCTGTACCTGCTGTGGAGATCTGCTCTGAGATATTCGTTGCAGGAATGATAGCTTCTGCCATTGTTACGCGGTAGTCAGGCATGAAGAATACTTTGAGCTTGTCCCTCACGCGGCTGTCGCTTGCGATGACTTTTGCAAGATTGTTGATGAATTTGATGATCAGCTTTGCGTTGACATAGCCAGGCGCTGCTTTTCCGCCGAAGAGGAATGTCGTAGGCTGGAATGCATCGAGATATTGGCTGTCTGTCTTCATGCGGTTGTAGATCATGAGAATATTGAGTGCGTTGAGAAGCTGTCTCTTGTATTCGTGGATTCTCTTGACCTGTACATCTATGAGTGTGGATGTGTCGAGGATGAAGCCTGTGTCTCTCTTCAGGAATGCTGCAGCTGTTTCCTTTGCTTTATTCTTGACGCGCCCGAACTCGCTGACGAATGATGGATCATCTGCGAACTTTTTTAGATCTGCGATTCTGTCATAGTCAGTAATCCATTTATCTCCAATAGCATCGTTGATCAGTTCAGTCAGTGCTGGATTCGCATCGACTAACCATCTGCGCTGTGTGATTCCATTCGTCTTGTTGTTGAAGCGCTCCGGGAAGATTAGATTGAACTCTGGGAACATATCTTTCTTCAGCAGCTCTGAGTGCAGTGCCGCAACGCCGTTTGTGGAGTGTGAGCCAATGATGGAGAGATTAGCCATCCTTACCATCTTCGGATTCGATTCCTCGATGATTGAGACTTTTGCAATCTTCTCTCCCTGCATCGGGAAGAATGATACTGCATGGTCAAGGAAGCGCTGGTTGATCTCGTAGATGATCTGCATATGTCTTGGCAGCAAGCTCTCCAGCATCGGTAGTGGCCACTTCTCAAGCGCTTCTGGCATGAGCGTGTGGTTCGTATATCCCATAGTCTTCACTGTGATGTCCCATGCTTCATCCCATCCTAGTCCTTCCTTGTCAATGAGAATTCTCATCAGCTCTGGAATAGCAAGGGAAGGATGTGTGTCGTTGAGCTGGATTGCGGCGATGTCTGGGAAAGTAGACCAGTCATATGTACCTGTTCTTTTGAATCTTCTCACAATGTCCTGCAATGAGCAGGAAACGAAGAAGTACTGCTGCTTCAGTCTCAGCTCTTTTCCCATGTACTTCGTGTCGTTTGGATAAAGTACCTGGGAGATAGTCTCTGCATTGATCTTGTTCCTTACAGCTTCTGTGTAATCACCGGAATTGAATTCCTCAAACGAGAAGCCCTCTGGAGACTGTGCTGACCAGAGACGGAGTGTGTTTACTGTCTTGCCGCCATAGCCAACGATAGGTGTGTCATATGCAATGCCATCGACAGTCTCTGCAGGAATCCAGCGGAAGAAATCCTTGCCGCCTTCTCTGATTTGCCTTACTTCGCCGCCGAAGAAGACAGGATAGACGAGGTCAGGCCTCTTCACTTCCCATGGGTTTCCGTCTTTGAGCCAATTGTCAGGGACTTCAACTTGCTGTCCGTTTCTGATCTGCTGGCGGAAGATTCCATAGTTGTATCTGATTCCATAGCCATATGCCGGATACTCAAGTGTTGCGAGGGAATCGAGGAAACAGGCTGCAAGACGTCCAAGTCCTCCATTTCCCAATCCTGCATCAGGTTCGACATCTGCAAGTTCCTCGAGCGTGTAGCCCAGAGAGGAAAGCGCATCGCGCACAGGCTTCTCCAGTCCCAGATTGATAATATTGTTTGTCATTGCTCTTCCCATCAGAAATTCGAGGGAAAGATAGTAAACTCTTTTTGAATGTTTAGCTCTCTGTGTCTTCCTGGAGAGATCCCACTGGTGGATGATTCTGTCGCGGATAGCAAAAGCTAGTGCCTGGTACCTGCCTTCCGGCGTTGTGTGGTATACATCCGCATCGAGATTGTATTTAAGCTGTTCCGCAAAATCCTGAGCTATGTCAGACTTGGTGCGGCCATAGCGTGTATTAACTGCTTTATCAGCCATATCGTCTCCTTGGTCTCGTTTTGAGATAATCCGGTTTATAATAGTTAATTTTCTGTCCTGTAGGCAATAGCAAGCGTCTTCTTGTGATTTTTCCACATTGTTTGGCTGCCGTAAGAATGTATATCTTGTTGCTAGAGGAACATTGGAAATGTTTTAATTATAATTATTTTAAATATAAACCAAAAATGGAATGAATTATTTTATATTAATTTAGTGAAACTGCAAAAAATAAGCGCCGGCTATTAACCGGCGACTCGTCAGTTCTCTGCAGCTTTTCGCTGTTCGGCTTTTCGGATCTTTCCGCTTATTGTCTTGGGCATCGCTTCTGTGAACTCCACAATACGAATCCACTTATAGTCAGCAAGACGAGAGTTGCAGTAATCCTTGATCTCTTTGTCGAGTTTGTGCGATGGCTCATAGCCTTCTGCAAGCACTATGATCGCTTTGATAGCCTGACCTCTCAATGGATCTGGCACTCCGATTACGCTGCACTCCATGACTGCGGGGTGTGTGATGAGTATGTCTTCAATCTCACCAGGTCCGATACGGAAACCACCGCTTTTGATGATATCATCAAACCTGCCATTGAACCAGAATGCTCCATTCTCATCGAGCCATGCGGAGTCACCTGTGTGATAGACGCCATCTCTCCAGACTTCCTTGTACATTTCATCGTTGCCAAGATATGCAGTGAAGATTCCGATAGGTTTCTTTCCATCTCTTGGCACTACTACAATCTCTCCGATTTCACCAGGCTTTGGTATACTGCCGTCTTTTGCTATCAGCCGGACGTCGTACTGAGGAGAAGAGACTCCAAGCGAGCCATCCACTGCTTTCATGCCTTTGAAATTAGCTGCCAGCAGTGTTGTCTCAGTCTGGCCGTAGCCTTCATGAAGCTCAAGTCCTGTCTTCTCCTTGAAAAGACGGAAGATCTCAGGATTGAGGTACTCTCCTGCAGTGGCTGTATGGCGCAATGACGGCATCTCAGGCACACCTTTCTTCACAAGATATCGATAGATCGTAGGTGGTGCGCAGAACGATGTGACGCCATAGCGGTTAATCACTGTAGCCAACTGCCTTGGATCGAAGTTGTCGAAATCGAAGACCATGACAGCGCTGCCAACAAGCCACTGGCCATAGATTTTGCCCCATGACGCTTTTGCCCATCCTGTTTCAGAGACTGTGAAATGCAGTCCGTTGTCTTCTGCTTGCTGCCAGTATGCTGCTGTGACAATGTGGGCAAGAGGGTATGAGAAGTCATGCATGACGCCTTTTGGATATCCTGTGGTTCCCGATGTGAAATAAAGGACCATCGGGTCTGTTACCACTGTCTCGATTCTCTTAGCGAGAGGGGAGGCTGCTTCCATCTCTTTAGTGAGGTTCCGGAAGCCTGGGATATCCTGCTGAACAGTCCAGAGCTTGAGGTTGTAGCCACCTCTTGCAACTGCTTCTGTGACATGCTTTGGCACATCGTTGAATGGTGTCGCGATGACAGCTACAGCTTTTGAGGCATCGAGACGGTAGATGAAATCATCGGCTGTCAGCATGTGTGTGACAGGAATCATCACAGCTCCGATTTTATGCAGCGCTACAGCAAGAAACCAGTATTCATAGTGTCTTTTCAGCGCAACGATGACTTTATCACCACGCTTTATTCCTCCGTCAAGGAGTACGGAAGCTACTTTATTGCTCATCAAGCTGATGTCGGCAAAGGAGAAGATATGCTCTTCATTCTCTGTGTTGCACCATACCATAGCCTTCTTGTCGGGTGTCTCTTCTGCTATCTTGTCTACAACGTCATAACCGAAATTGAAGTTGTTGGGGTAGTTGAATTCTATGTCCAGCAAGCGGCCGTTCTCATCGACAGTCTCCTTGCAGAACCTTTTGTATATGCTCATTTCCTTTCCTCTTCAAAGCGTCCGAATGCCCGGAAGCGCTGATATCTTCTCTCAATGAGATCTGGTGTCTTTTCCAGTATTTCCAGTTCTTTGCTGATTTCGCCTGCAAGATGTTTGTAGAACTCTGTTGTCCCGATGTTCTCTTCGCTTATCACTCTTTCAGCCACACCTAGCTTAAGAGCATCGTCCGCTGTCAGCTTGAGGCTTTCAGCAGCTTTATCAGCTTGAGAGGCATCTTTGTAGAGTATGCTTGCACAGCCCTCTGGTGAGATTACTGAATAGACTGCATTCTCCAGCATCCAGACTCTGTCGGAAACAGCTAATGCGAGAGCGCCACCGCTTCCGCCTTCCCCAATCAGAATGGAGATTTCTGGGACATTCAGCCCCATCATAGCCATCAGATTCTCTGCGATTGCTTCTCCCTGGCCTCTTTCTTCTGCACCAATACCGCAATAAGCGCCAGATGTATCAACGAAGAGGATGACAGGGCGATGGAACTTCTCGGCTTGCTTCATCAGACGCAGGGCTTTTCTATATCCTTCAGGCTCTGGCGCTCCGAAGGACCTTCTCATGCGTTCGATTGTATCATGTCCCTTTTCGATGCCGATGACTGTTACAGGACGGCCTTCCAGGAATGCCAATCCTCCCATGATAGCTTCATCGTCACGATAGCGTCTGTCACCATGGAGCTCTATGAAATCTGTGAACATCTCAGTGATGTAATCCTGGGCTGTGGGGCGTGATGTGCTCCGTGCAGTCCTGACTTTATCATATGCTGTCATTGACGTCCTCCATGAAGTGACAGGAGATCGAAGAGAAGCTTCTTTTCTCCTGTCCTCGGTATGATGATATCTGCAAAGCCATGTTCAAGAATGAACTCGGATGTCTGGAAGTCTCTAGGCAGTGACTCCATCGTAGTCTGCTCAACGACACGGCGTCCAGCAAAGCCTACAGTTGCACCAGGCTCAGCAACGATTATGTCACCTTCCATTGCAAAAGAGGCCGTGACACCTCCAGTTGTCGGGTCTGTCAGCACTGTTATGTACAGCAAGCCTGCCTGTGAGTGACGTAGAACAGCACCGCTGGTCTTTGCCATCTGCATCAGGGAAATCAAGCCTTCTTGCATTCTAGCGCCTCCAGAGACAGTCCATCCGATTACAGGAAGCGAGAATTGCGTAGCGTATTCGAAGATTCTCGTGATCTTCTCTCCCGTGGCAGCTCCCATAGAGCCCATCATGAACTCTGGAGACATTGCAAAGATAGCGACTTTGATGCCATTGATTCTGGCAGTGCCAGTGATAACGGATTCATTCTCACCGCTTTTTGCTCTCGCTTTATCCAGCTTCTCCTGATAGCCTGGGAATTCTATCGGATCATTGCTCTTGATAAATGAGAACATCTCTTTGAAAGAGTTCTCATCAGTCAGCATTGCAATCCTTTTCCTGGCGCTGATTCTGAAGTGGTGGCCGCATACGCAGATCCATTTATGCTCTTCGAGCGTGCTCTCTGTCAGCGTTCTATGACAGTTCGGGCAGATGTATTCAGTCTCTCCGACTGAGGGTTCTGCGCTTCTGCCTTCCGCTTCCAGTGTATTCTGTGGTTTATGAAGGAATTTCAGAATGCTCATTTCCTGCCTTCCATAAAGCCGGTATCATACCGTCCGGATTCGAAAACCGGGTCGCTGATGATGTTCAGTTCATCCTCGATATTCGTCTTGATTCCATCTATGATCAGCTCACAGAGA
Source organism: Candidatus Ornithospirochaeta stercoripullorum (assembly GCA_017694595.1). GTDB lineage: Bacteria > Spirochaetota > Spirochaetia > Sphaerochaetales > Sphaerochaetaceae > Ornithospirochaeta > Ornithospirochaeta stercoripullorum. The sequence continues at coordinate 18,047 of JADIMT010000101.1, forward strand.
TAAGCTTTCATCTTCCTGATAGCTTCTTCTCTTGTTCCAGTGAAGACCATGAGCTTCCCTACAAGCGAGTCGTAGTAGGGTGGTACAGTCGTTCCAGGCTCGAGATATGTATCGAATCTGACAAACGGACCGCCTGGAATATGGATAGCTTTCACAACACCTGGAGTGAGCGCATTGATTCTGCATTCGATTGCGGAGCCTGTCAGCCGTATATTGGAACGTGTAAACGGAATAGGTACGCCGGCTGCAATCCTGATCTGCCACTTTACGAGATCAACTCCTGTGAGGATTTCTGTGACCCCATGCTCTACTTGCAAGCGCACATTCATCTCCATGAACCAGAAGTTGCCATTCTTGTCCATCAGGAATTCCAATGTTCCTGCTCCTGTGTATCCGATTTTCCTGATAGCGCTTTCCGCGCTGTCAAGGAGACGTTGTCTCATCTCAGGGGTAACAGCAGGGGAAGGTGCC
>JADIMT010000016.1 GCA_017694595.1 Candidatus Ornithospirochaeta stercoripullorum
GATAGAAGAGAGAAGCTATGGAAGCGATCTGCAAGGCTACAAGCATATCATCCGCTATGGTGTAGCTTTCTATCAGAAGGAAGCAATTGCAAAAACAACTGATTACGCGATGAACAATCTAAAATAACTTGCAATCCGCAACAAAAAAGCTCCTTGAAAAAGGAGCGTATTGAGAGCGACCGACGGGAATCGAACCCGCATCTTCAGCTTGGAAGGCTGAGGTAATAGCCATTATACCACAGTCGCATTAAAGCTAACGGACAAGACAATACACAAAGCAAAGATTGCTGTCAATATGCTTTCAGCAAATTTTGTTTTAAATTAACTCGTTGTCCTTGGCTTGTTCTTGTGATATAGTCGCAATGAAATTATTATCGGAGGAGCCATATGGGTGAGCGTGGAGAGGTTTTTTCAACAAAGCTTGTAAAAGATGACAGAACTTATTTCTTCAATGTAAAAGAGAATATTTATGGAGATTTGTTTCTTAATATTGTTGAATCAAGACCTACAGATATCGAAGGAAGATATCTGAGACAGTCAGTAATTGTCTATCAGGAAGATATGGGAGAATTCATCAAGGAATTCCAGAAATCCATTGATTTCATCAAAATGCATGGAACGAGGAAACCTCGTCCGACAACGATGGTCAGACGCCGTCATGCAGACACAAGCCCCAAGAAAGAAGGTGAATGATCAGAAGAGGTCCTGCGTAAGTTCATCTTCCTTAACATGGAATGATAGGCGCTCTATCGGGGATGGTCCGTATTTCGCTATTGCATTTCTATGCTCTTTTGTTGGGTAGCCTTTATGTTTTGCATAGCCATAAACGGGCCATTTTCTGTCACAGAGCATCATGATTCTATCGCGTTCGGTCTTCGCGAGTATCGAAGCCGCCATTATTTCAGGTATTTTGCTGTCACCTTTGACAATAGCAATAGTCCGAACAGGGACATCTGGCTTCTTGTTGCCATCCACTAGAAACGTATCAACAGGAGTGCACGCTGAGATTTTCAGATACGCCATCCTCATAGCTTCCAGCGAAGCTTGCAGTATGTTTATCCTGTCAATCACTTTATGGCTGAGCGAGACAACTGCCCAGGCTATGGCTTTTTCTTTTATCACAGCTTCCGCTGCCTCTCTCTCTTTCTCGCTCATAGCTTTCGAATCGTTGAGCATATCTACAGGGAAGTCCTTGGGCAGAACTACAGCAGCAGCTGTCACAGGTCCCGCAAGAGGTCCCCGTCCAGCTTCATCAGCTCCGCAGACTATACCCCAATCATCATCGGGAAGAGTATCAAAAAGGCCGTTTTCCATATTCGCCAACGATGCTATAATCATCGGCAGTTCGTTTCAAGGAGGGTGAAGCTTGTTCCTCAAGTCACTCGATATCTATGGCTTCAAGAGCTTTGCTGATAAAACTCACATAGACTTCGCAGGGGGCATTACGTCTCTTCTGGGGCCTAATGGCTGCGGTAAATCAAATATCGTTGACTCGATAAAGTGGGTTCTGGGAGAGAAAAGCACAAAGTCCTTAAGGGCCGGGAAGATGGAAGATGTCATCTTCAATGGAACTGATACGCGTAAGCCGATGCCATTTGCCGAAGTTGAGCTCACTATAGATAACTCAGAGCATCAGCTTCCTACAGATGTTGCGGAAGTGGCTATCAAGCGACGATACTTCCGCACAGGAGAGAGCGAATACTTTCTCAACGGCCAGAAATGCCTGAGAAGGAATATCAGTGAGCTGTTTTATGATACTGGAGTAGGCAAGAGCGCATACTCAATCCTCGAGCAGGGCAAGATTGACCAGATCCTCTCCACAAAGCCTGAGGATAGAAGATATCTATTTGAAGAAGCTGCAGGCATTTCCAGATATAAGGATCAGTGCCACAAAGCGGAACTCGATCTGGAGAAGACTAAAGAGAATATCGACGATATCACCAGATCTTTCAATGAAGCGAAGCGTGCTTGCGATCGTTCCAGGAGCCAGGCTGAGAAGGCAAAGAAAGCGAGAGACCTTGAAACAAGGGCTTTTGACCTCGATGTTCGTTACAATCTTGCCAGGATCCGTACATACAACCTGATGAAGGACCAGAGAGCGAAATGGAAGGCTAATGCAGAAAGCGAGATCGCCAGATTGCAAGAGCTGATGGCAACGCTCGGCGATGAGATTGAGAAAGAACAAGGTGAGCTGAAAGCGAAGAATGAGGAGCTGTATCAGGCACAGCTTTCGATAAACAATACAGAAAACGATATAAAGATGGCTTCTGAAAGGATTGGCATCTGGACAGAGAACTTCCAGGATGCATCCATCCGTCTTAAGAGCGCTGATGAGCGTATCGCCAATATCCAGTCAGCAATCGACAGGCTTAAAAATGAGGCAGAGATGCTTGAAGACAGCCTTTCCCTTAAGCGTGATCAGGCGGACGAGGAACTGAATCAGATCACAGCCATCACAAAGAAGCAGGAAGAGAAGAAAGTCCGTATCCAGATCCTGGAGAAGGAGACACAGGAGAGAGAGGAACGGAGCACAGCGCTTGATGAGGAAGTGCTGAAGCTGACAGAAGATCTGAAAAGCGTTATTGAAGAGCTTGTTTCCCAGGTCGATGAAAAGACGGATACAGCATTTACAGCAGAGCGCAGAGACAAAGCCGAGAAAGCGTTCCTCGACAAGGCAGAGGAAGTAAAGGGTGTTGTTTCCAACAGGATTGCTTTCCTTCAATCGCTCAAAAGCGATGCGCTTGTCTCAAGAGAGATTGCGGAGAAAGATTTCAAAGTCTATTTTTCCTCGATTGATGAGCTTGTAGCTCTCTTCCGCGCCTACATCGATACAATCCCTCCTGTAGTCGATGCGCTTCTCTCTGCAGACGGCCTTATAGCAAGAAAGAGAGACATCGAGAAAAGGGAAGGTGAAATCAGGAAAGAGAAAGAGGAGAACAGAACAAAAATCCAGCTTTGTCGTGACGAGATAACTGTCCTGAGAAGCGATGTCGATTCACTTTCAGTCACGCTCGATCAGCAGAAAGAGCACTACAGGAACGTGCTGAGCAATCTTGAGATCGCAGAGAACTCTCTCACTTCTGTCCGTTCCTCAATCGAAGAGAAAGAAAACGAGAAGGAGAATGCGCTCCTTGGCTCGGAGAAGGACAGGAACCTCGTCCAGGAGTACAATGACAGGATCAAGGCGGAGAACTCAAATCGCATCCAGCTTCAGAACGTACTCGATGAGATGAACAGGGCAATAGGCGAGAAGAGAAGCGTAGTTGCCGAGCTGACAGAAGGTCTTCAGAAAAAAAGAAATGACAAGGAAAAAGCATTCTCAGATCTCAATGAAGCCAACAGGATTCTCTCCGAGCAGACTGCCAACATCAGCAGTACTGATGTGCTGATTGAGAACATAATCCAGTCATTCTTCACAAAGTATTCAAGGAACCTCGGCGAATTCCAGAAGATCATAGAGGAAGAGGACCTGCCTGATGACACGCTTCTGATGAATGAGCTGAACGAAGTAAATAAGGAAATCGAAAAGCTTGGCACCGTCAACTATCTTGCTGAGGACGACTACAACGCAGCTAAAGAGCAATATGATTTCTATGCTAAGCATCTTGAAGATCTCAACAAGGCACGCATTGACCTTGAGAAAGTTCTCCAGGAAATCCAGGATAGGGCAAAAGAGCTGTTCCTTGAGACATACAACGAGATCAGCAATAACTTCCAGGCTATGTTCACACGTCTCTTCGGCGGCGGCATCGCAAAGCTCACTCTGGAAGATCCTGAAAATGTGCTTGTCTCCGGTATCGATATCTTCGCACAGCCGCCAGGAAAGAAGCTTGTAACGCTTTCGCTTCTCTCTGGTGGAGAACGAAGCATGACAGCTGTCGCTCTTCTCTTCGCGACATATCAGGTAAAGCCATCCCCATTCTGTATTCTCGACGAGCTCGATGCAGCTCTCGATGACAAGAATATCGGATACTTTCTGGATGTTCTCCAGGATTTCGGGAAGCAGAGCCAGTTCATCATCATCACACACAACAAGCATACTGTCACAGGATCAGAGACGCTGCTTGGTGTCACGCAGATGGAAGCTGGCGTATCCACGACTGTCAGCTACAGGCTCGACAGGATTGCAGGACAGCCTGTCATCCTCAATGATGACAATGCTGTTGTAGACTTCGACAATGATGGCAAGGCACGCTCGTGAGATTGACTTCTCCCTTGCATTATTGTATAAGCATAAAGGCTGGAATTCCGGCTTGGTAACGCGATGTTTGATAGTATTGCAGGTAAATTCACAGGTATAATGAGAACACTTTCCGGAAAAGGAAAGATCTCGGAGAAGAATGTAAGAGACGCAGTTGAGGAAATCAAGGAAGCACTCCTTGATGCTGACGTCAATCTCCGTGTCGTCCGCCGCTTCGTAAATTCGACGCTGGATGAGGCTCTCGGAGAGAAAGTCCTTACATCTGTAAATCCAGGTCAGCAGTTCACCAAGATTGTTTACGACAAGATGGTCGAGCTCCTAGGCGGAACTGAAAGCACTGCGCTCAATCTCAAAGGCAAGGACACGACTTCTGTAATTCTTCTGATGGGTCTTCAGGGATCCGGTAAGACGACTGCAGCACATAAGCTTGCCTGGAAGATGAAGAAAGAGGGCAGACGAGTCATGCTCGTCGCAGCTGACCTTGTACGTCCTGCTGCTATCACACAGCTTCAGGTGCTGGGAGAAAAAGCGGGAGTGCCTGTCTTCACGATTCCTGGAGAGAAAGATCCCGCACGCGTCGCTGAAGCCGCTATCTCAAAAGCCCGCCATGAACTGATTGACACAGTAATCATAGATACCTCCGGACGTATGCATCTCGATGAAGCTCTCATGGAGGAGATCCAGAGAGTCGCGAAAGTATCAAGACCGGACGAGACGCTCTTCGTTGCTGACGCAATGACTGGACAGAGCGCTGTTGATATCGCAAAGCAATTTGAGGAGAAAGTTGGCATCTCAGGTGTCATCCTCACCAAGTTTGATTCCGATACCAGAGGCGGTGCGGCCCTCTCATTGCGGTCAGTGGTCGGCAAGCCGATCAAGTTCATCGGAACAGGTGAGAAGATGGAGGATCTGGAAGTCTTCCATCCTGAACGTATCGCTACACGTATTCTTGGCATGGGCGATATCGTATCGCTTGTCGAGAAAGCACAGGAGCAATATGACCAGAAAGAAGCAGAGAGATTGCAGAAGAAGATGGCTAAGAACACCTTCGACCTGCAAGATTATCTTGAACAGCTGGAAAAGATGGACAAGATGGGCTCTGCTGATAAACTATTGGAGATGATTCCTGGAGCGAAAGGCAATATCTCAGAAGAGGATCTTCATTTAGAGGAGCTCGAGAAAGAGAAAGCTATCATTCGTTCCATGACACGCTTCGAAAGAGGCAACTACAGAATCATAGGACCTTCTAGAAGGAAGAGAATTGCACGCGGCTCTGGCACATCGGTTGCTGAAGTCAACAGGCTTCTCAAGAAATTCGAAAAGTCACGCTTATTGATGAAGAAGGTCATGACTAACAGTAAATACCAAGCTGCTTTCCAGAAAATGATGGGAATGTAAGCTTTCAAGCAGTAGAAGGAGAATACCGTGAGCACAACAATGAGACTAAAGCGCTTCGGCACAAAGAAGAGACCCTATTACAGGGTAGTCGTACAGGATAATCGTCTGGCACCAAGCTCAAAGACAATCGATGAGGTTGGCACATATCGCCCAGTCGAGGCTGAGAACCAGCTGACGCTCAATGAAGAGAAAATCAAAGAGTGGATTGGTAAGGGTGTAGTCGTATCGCCGACTGTCAAGGATCTTCTCAATTCGCAGGGTATCCAGATTAATCGCAAGAACTGATTCCAGGAGGACCTATGGAAAAGGAACTTGTGGAATTTATGGTCAGGAGCCTCGTTGACCAGCCAGATGAAGTGAGCGTGAATGTGATTGAAGGAGAGAAATCCACAATCCTCGAGCTCCATGTAGCAGATGGTGATGTCGGCAAGGTAATCGGCAAGCAGGGCCGCATTGCAAAGGCTATCAGGACAATCCTCTCAGCCAGCGCAACACGCGACGGCAAGCGTGCCGTTCTGGAGATCCTCGACTGATGGAAGAGCTTCTCTCAACCGCTACTATCGGCAGGACACATGGTGTTGAAGGCTTTCTCAGGGTCTACTCCCTTTCAGGAGAGTATGCGCATCTGAAGAAGCTGAAGAGTGCTGTTGCTGTCTTCCCAGATGGAAGAGAGAAGCTTCTTTCTGTCCTTCAAGTCCGTACCCAAGGCGATAACCTTCTGATGAAGTTCTCCGGTTATGAAACACCTGAGAGCGCAAGACTTCTTTCTGGTGCAGTGCTGAAAGTAAAGCGCGAAGATGCCAGAAAGCTGAAAAAAGGTGAGTACTACATAGCTGACCTTTATAATCTCAGCGTAATCTACAACGGTGAAGCGATAGGCGTGATACGCTCTGTATCTGAAGGAGCTCAGGCCATGCTGCTGAATGTAGAGCGCAATGGGAAAATATACCTCGTGCCGAATCTGCCAGTCTTTGTCTCCCGTCCAGATTTCGAGAAGGGCACGATTGAATTGCTGATGGGAGAGCTTGTCGATTTATGAAAATCACAATACTCACGCTCTTTCCTGAGATGGTGGAGCCATTCTTCCTTTCCTCTATCATGAAGAGAGCTGTAGAGAAGGGCATCATCGAGTACAGGATAATCAACTTCCGAGACTGGGCTGAGGGAGTGCATGCAAAAGCCGATGATATCCCATACGGCGGCGGAGCTGGAATGGTTATCATGCCAGGTCCGATCTCCAAGGCGCTGGACTCAATCGAAGCAAAAGGCAAGCGTGTGGTCTTCCCGACACCATCTGGAAAGCTTCTCACAGAGGATTATGCCATTTCGCTATCGAAGGAGGATGAACTTGTCTTCATCTGCGGCCATTACGAAGGGCTCGATCAGCGCGTGATAGACGAATATGTGACGGATGAAATCTCTATTGGCGATTATGTTCTCTCCTCTGGAGAGACTGCGACTATCGTAGTCATAGATGCACTCTATCGCCTGATAGACGGTGTTATTGCATCTGAAAGCCTGGAGGATGAGAGTTTTTCCAAAGGACTTCTTGAATATCCTCAATATACAAGGCCTTATAGGTATTGCACTAAATCCGTCCCAGATGTATTATTAACCGGTCACCATAGCCATATTACCCAATGGCGTTGTGATCAGAGGCTGGCTAAAACGATGCAAAACCGGCCTGACCTGCTCTCTGATGCCTCTCTCAGCATCGAGGAGCGGAAAAGACTTCTGTCGATACTAGATCAGGATAAGAGGACTTGTCAGAGATGGATATTATCAGAGCTTTAGAAGCAAAGCAGATGAAAGAGAACGCCGAGAATTTCAGCATCGGCGACACAGTTCGCGTTTCATTCAAGATCGTTGAGGGAACAACTGAAAGAATCCAGGTTTTCGAGGGTATTGTCATCGCAAAGAACAATACTGGTGTCAGAAGAACTTTCGTAGTGAGAAAGATCAGCTACGGTGTTGGAGTTGAGAGAATCTTCCCACTTCACTCTCCTAGAATCGAGAAGATTGAAGTAGCTAGAAGAGGACGTGTCAGAAGAGCAAAGCTCTACTATCTCCGCTCTCGCGTTGGCAAGGCTGCAAAGGTACCAGAGCTTCTTATCAAGAAGAACGCGTAAGGAATCTTTCAGTGAAGAAAGGGCTATGTGCGAACATGGCTCTTTTTTTTGTGTTGTGCTATTATCAATGTATGTCAAACAAAAAGATGCAGAAGCAGAAAGACAGAAAGAAGAATCGGCAGAAAAACGGAATAAGCGGCTTTTCAACGCTTAATCAGGTAGCTGGTGTACCAAAGCCTAGAGAGCATAGATCTTCAATACCTGTCGAGGCACCTTCATCAATCGTTGAACCACATCCAACGTGCGTTTACTGTGGATCGGAAATAGAGAACATCGCTTCAGCATTCATGGTAGGAGAGGAGAGCTTTGCCCATTTCGACTGCGTGCTGGAAAGAATCAGGGAAAGCGAGAAGCCTGCAGATGATCAAAGTGTCTCATATCTTGGTTCTGGAATATTCGGTCTTATCGGGAAAGATGATGAAGGCAAGCCTGTCATCCTCAAGAAAATCACGATAGAGACACCTGATGAGACAAAAGCCATGAAAACATATATCTCAACACTCAGGAGCTGATATGAGCAAAGCAATCTTCCCCGGTTCATTCGATCCGCCAACGATAGGACATATAAACATCATAGAGAGATCTGCCTCGCTTTTCGACGAGCTTCATGTCGTTGTTGCCGATAACATAGAAAAGCGCTATCTCTTCACCCCTGAAGAGAGAATAGAACTGCTGCGAAAATCATTGCCTGATTCCCGGAATATCATCTATAGCGTCCATTCCGGCCTGACGGTAGATTATGCCAGGGAGCATAGCATTTCTATAATGATCAGAGGCGTGCGTGGTGCAGGGGATTTCTCATATGAATTTGAGATGGCTATGACAAACAAGCTTCTATACCCAGAGCTTGAAGTGCTCTTCATGCCTACCGACCCAAAATATTTCCTGATCAGAGCTTCTCAGATTAAGGAACTTGCACAGTTTGGTGCAGATTTCTCATCAATGGTTACACCTCCTGTAAAAGCTGCATTGGAAAAGAAATTCTCTAAGAAGAGATAATTATCTTCACTGCAACGAATAATCTATCCTTTTACAGTTTTTATAGAAAATCTATGAGAAAAGTATTGACTATTATTCATTTTTCCGGTTTAATAATCGAGGTTTAACGGAGAGATTCC
>JADIMT010000102.1 GCA_017694595.1 Candidatus Ornithospirochaeta stercoripullorum
GAATCATCTTCAACTTCATCAACCTGGTCTTCTACTGGATTGATGGCAAATGGGCTGAGAGGAGGGCGGACAAGTTCTCGGTGGATTTAGGATATGGATTTGGAAACTATCTCTTCCTTTCAAAATACACAGATGGATTCTCTTTGCGAGCACTGGTATCAGGATTTCTCGATGTTCATCCTGGAATAAGAAGCAGATGCAGGTATATCAGAAAAAGAATCATCAGATACTATGGCGAGGACTACTGGGATAGCTGTGTTGCCGTCTATGGTGATTACTACATATGAGCGACGCCAAGCCACAATACAACACAGCAAGAGATCTTCTGAAGGTCATTGCAATCATTGCGATGACAGCTGATCATGTATCAACAGCTTTCCTTGTTGAAGGAACTGTCCTGTATGACATTTGCCAGTTCTTCGGAAACTTTACCATTGTGATCATGTGCTTTTTAATCGTCCAAGGGCTCAAACACACAAGATCCGTGCTGAATTACTCTCAACGACTGCTTGGATGGGCGATGATATCGGAAATACCCTTCTATCTTTTGTTCGGAATGAGGCTGGATGTGATGTTCACGCTCCTTGCAAGTCTGTTGATCATCTTCCTTCTGGACAGAAAGGGGTTGGCATTTGCGACAACAGCACTCGTACTGTTCTTTCCTTTGTCTCCCATATGCGACTGGAGCATCGTCGCTCCTATTTTCGCAATTATCTACTACGAGCTGGATAAGCATAATATGGAGAAGCTTTCCTTGATCCTGATACCAGGCGCTTACTTCACATTGCGGGCAATCCTCTATGAAGAGACCCAGACGGAATATGTGATAGGAACAGTATCAATCTTCTTGGCCTCCCTGTTGGTGCTTCTGTTCATGAAACAGGCGGCAGAGAGGTGCAAAGGAAGGATGCCTGGATTAGTTTTCTATGCTTACTATCCTGCGCATCTTATGGTAATATGGACAATTAGCACACTAGTGTAATTGCTTGTATTGCGAAGTCTGCCCCGAATATATGATAATTGATCTAGGAAGGAGAGATAATGTTAAGCATACTTATTGCAGAAGCGACTGTTTGTGATTTCAAAGAGGCACTTGAGGTGAAGAAGCCCAAGAGCTGGCTTAAAAGTGTCAGTGCTTTTGCAAACACGTCAGGAGGAACTCTCTTCTTCGGTGTTGATAATGCCCACAATGTGGTTGGGCTTGCAGATCCGCAGAAGGATGCAGAAGATATAAGCAGACTTATCAAGGAAAGAATTTCACCGATACCAAGATTCATCCTTACCCCTGAAATAGATGAGGGAAAGCCAATTCTTCTGCTCTCAGTTCCTAAAGGAACTCATACTCCCTATTACTACAAAGCTGATGGCATAAGAGAGGCTTACATACGGCTTGGTGATGAAAGCATCGTTGCTCCCGATCATATCCTTCACGAGCTTATCCTAGATGGAATGAATGAGTCGTTTGATTCTCTTGTCTCAAAGTATGATGCAAAAGACTTTGCATTCTCATCCCTTAGAGCACGATACAGGAAATGGACAGGAAAGAGTTTTGATGACAGCTTCCTTGTTTCTTTCGGCCTAGTTGAAGAGGGCACAAACAAGCTTACCAATGCCGGTGTACTCATAGCCGATGATTGTCCTCTGAGGCAGTCAAGACTCTTCTGTGTAAGATGGAACGGACTTACAAAGGCAGGAGGACTTGTAGATGCCATTGACAGTGCAGAATACACAGGAAGTCTGATTCTCCTGCTTGCAAATGGCATGAATTTCATCAAACAGAATAATAGGATGATGTGGAAGAAAACTCCTACATCTAGAATAGAAATGCCTGAATATGCAGAACGAAGCTGCCTTGAAGCACTTACTAATGCACTGATCCATCGCAGTTATCTGGAGCTCGGCAGCGAAGTGCATGTTGATATCTTTGATGACAGGCTTGAGATCACATCTCCTGGCGGGATGGTAAGTGGAAAGAACATACAGGATCTTGACCTGAGCAAGTCCATAATCTCAAAGCGCAGGAATCCTGTGCTTGCTGATGTGTTTGCAAGACTTGGTTATATGGAACGACAGGGAAGCGGTATCAAGAAGATCATAGAAAACTATGAGACTGAGCCGAATTACAGTGCAGAATTGAAGCCGGAGTTTTTCTCCGACTCTTCTCAGTTCACTGTAATTCTTAAGAATCTGAATTATGGGAAATCCATTGAAAAGCTTGCGATTGCCTCTGAAAAGCTTGCGGTTGAACCCCAAAAAGTTGCGATTGAAGATGCAATCAACAGCATGAAAGCAAACAAAAACACAAAAAGCAAAGCGTTGATGCTGTTCCGTGAGTTCGGATACGAAGGTATTTTCGGGCGGCAGGATGTTGCTTCATTAACAGGGGAATCGCAAACAGCAGCAGGTGGGCTCATAACCAAATTGAAAGAGTCTGGAATAATTAATTTGATTGAAGGATACGGTAAAGGGAAATATCGTTTTTCTGAAAACCAAGTTTATCAGCAAACTAAGTAGTATTAAGTTTTGATGTAGAACAATGAAATTCATAGAGTATGGGAAAAAAGATGATGATACGATAATACTCCTGCATGGAGCAGGTCTCTCCTGGTGGAATTACAGGAGGGAAGCAGAGCTTCTTGCTAATAAGTTCCATGTTATATTGCCTATTCTTGATGGACACGGAGGCAGTGATAGGTCTTTCACTTCCATAAAATCAGCAGCTCTGGAGATTATAGATTTCATTGATACTTGCTGCGGCGGCTCAGTGCTTGCCATCGGAGGTCTATCGCTAGGTGGTCAGATTCTTCTTGAGATTGCGGCCAGGAGAAACAGATTATCCAGATTCTTCATCTTTGAAAGTACGCTGGCGATTCCCATGCGAGTCTCAGCAGCGCTAATCTCTTCTTCTGTCTATATCAGCTATCCCCTCATAAAGCATAGATGGTTCTCAAAGCTTCAGGCAAAAACGCTTGGGATACCTGCAGACTTGTTCGAGGAGTATTATGGTGCAGCAATCCAGATGAGCAAGGAAAGCCTTTCAAGGATGCTGAGGGAGAATGCGATCTTCATACCCGATCCAGCCATAAAGGATATCAATGCCCTTGTGGTAGTAGGCTCTGAAGAAAGAAGAATAATGCTACGTTCTGCAAAGAAACTCAATGAAATGATAAAAGGAAGCAGTATCAGAATACTCAGCGGGTACAGACATGGCGAGCTGAGTCTCAGGCATCCAGAGGAATATGTTGATTTCCTGATGAAAGTGATTCACGGAACGCCCTGAGAAAAGACATAGGCAAAGATAATAGATGAACATAGAAAGGAAGCAGAAAAGGAAATTCCTATCCTTGCAGATGGAGCTGAAGGATGATATATGGACAATCTCAGGAGGATAAAGATATATGCCATTCGATTTCAAGAAGGAATACAAAGAGTTCTATATGCCAAAGCAGATACCTGCGATAGTCACAGTACCACTGATGAACTACATAGCTGTCAGTGGAACAGGTAACCCAAATGAAGAAAACGGTGAATACAAATAAGCGGTTGGGCTTCTGTATGCTGTAGCTTACACGCTGAAAATGTCAAAGAAATCAGGATATGCGATGAAGGGATTCTTCGACTATGTGGTTCCTCCTCTTGAAGGTCTTTGGTGGCAGCAGGATTCAGATGAGAAGATCGACTATTCAAGAAAGAATGATTTCAACTGGATTTCAATGATACGACTTCCTGATTTCGTATCTCCTGACGATGTAGAATGGGCAAAACAGACAGCTTCAAAGAAGAAATGCCTGGATTGCTCAAAAGTGGAATTCATGAATCTGGAGGAAGGTCTCTGTGTCCAGATAATGCACATCGGCTCCTATGATTCAGAGCCTGAAACTGTGAAACTAATGGATGATTATCTCGAAGGAGAAGGCTACGAAAAAGATATAAATGATGTGCGGAGACATCATGAGATATATCTTTCAGATCCACGCAAAGCAGATCCATCGAAGATGAAAACCGTCATAAGACATCCAATAAGGTTGACGGCTGAGAGTTGAGAGGTTGATATGGCTGGAGCAGAGTGTGCTTATCAGATTGATGACAATTATGAAGTCGGGATTCCAAGGAGAAGATTCAGTTTTCTGAGCTTTCGATGAAATCTGGTTCTTCAAGCCAACTCAATGCCGTTGTTATTATTGATGTATCTTTGTTTTTCATACATCAATAAAGAAGAGCGCTGGAAGCGCTTATTGTTCCTTTATTTTCGTGTCAAAATACAAACTTCTCGCATATAAACCATTTATAAAAGGAAACACTAAATGCTTAAAATCCAAAAGGCATTATTAACCTACATGGAATACACTCTTATCAGTGAGCTAGAATCCGCTTGATTATTACAAATAATAACAAAACTGCTTTCATCACATTAAAAATCCCTTCTCTGCAATAAATTATGTTAGACTATGTAATATCACTGCCAATGAATGCAAGGATTGCGAATATAAGTACGCCAACTGCCGGAAATTATATGAGAAGTTTTCCTTGTAGGAGGTTCCCATATGAAGAAGCGGACAGCAAAGGATTTCATTTCCTTGTATGCCGATGAAGATGAAGAAAAACTGGTGTTGATTCAAAGCGGTACC
>JADIMT010000103.1 GCA_017694595.1 Candidatus Ornithospirochaeta stercoripullorum
AGCCTGAGTGTTACCAAACACTGAAGCAGTGATTGATACAGTGTTACCCGTAGTGGTTTCACATACCAAGTAGTGTTACCTTCTGCTTCTCTGTGGTACATCAAAGTGTTACCTTTTTCGGACTCATATCAGAGGCAGGCACTCAATGTATACAGAATGGAGCTGCTTGGCGCGAAGGTCCATCCTGTCGACTCCGGCACTGCAACGCTCAAGGATGCTGTGAGCGAGACATTCCGTGAATGGACTGCACGGATAGATGATACGCATTATGTGATAGGTTCTGTCATGGGACCTCATCCTTTCCCGACGATTGTTCGTGATTTCCAGTCAGTTATAAGCCTTGAGATAAAAGAAGAACTCATGAAGAGAGAAGGGAAGCTTCCTGATGCGGTGGTGGCTTGTGTCGGGGGCGGTTCGAATGCAATGGGTGCTTTCTATAATTTCATAGAGAACGAGTCAGTTCGTCTTATCGGGTGTGAAGCAGCAGGGCGGGGTATAGATTCTGGTGATACTGCTGCAACAGTGAATACAGGCAGGGAGGGAATCTTCCATGGTATGAAGAGTCTATTCTGCCAGGATGAGAATGGCCAGATTGCACCTGTTTACTCGATATCTGCAGGGCTTGATTATCCTGGAATAGGACCTGAGCATGCCTATCTGCATTCCATAGGTCGGGCAGAGTATGTGCCTATCACAGATGATGAAGCTGTAAATGCATTTGAATATCTTTCGCGAACTGAGGGGATAATCCCCGCGATTGAGTCAGCTCATGCAGTTGCATATGCGATGAAACTTGCTCCTACGATGAGCAAGGAGCAGTGCATAGTGATATGCCTCTCCGGACGTGGGGACAAGGATACTGCTGCTATTGCAAGGTTTAGGGGGAGGAATATCTATGACTGAGACAGAACGTGCTTTTTCTGCTGGGAAGGCATTCATCCCGTTCATTACAGCTGGTGACCCTGATATAAAGACAACAAAGAGCATAATAAAGGCACTTTCTAAAGAGGGTGCTTCCCTCATTGAGATTGGAATACCGTTTTCAGATCCAATGGCGGAGGGGCCCGTGATACAGAGCGCGAATGTGAGAGGACTGCAGTCGGGGACGACAACAGCCGATGTGCTCAGAATGGCAAAAGAGCTTAAGAGCGATGGCCTTGATACTCCTCTTGCTATCATGACATACGCTAATGTTGTCTTTTCCTATGGAACGGATGAGTTTATGGAAGCGATGAAGGCATCTGGCTTTACAGCTTTGATACTTCCAGATGTACCGTATGAAGAGAAGAAAGACTTCTCCATACCTGCCCGGCAGCATGGAATTGACTTGATTTCCCTAGTCGCACCAACAAGCAGGGAAAGGATTAGGATGATAGCATCCGACGCTTCTGGTTTCATATATTGCGTTTCATTCCTAGGTGTGACTGGCATGAGGAAGGCTATATCTTCTGATGTTGGCTCGCTTGTCGAGGAAGTCAGGAAATCGAATGCGAAGATAAAGACGGCAATCGGCTTCGGCATCTCGGATGCAAAGACCGCAGCGGAAATGGCAAGGATTTCAGATGGAGTCATCATAGGATCGAGAATTGTTGATATCATTGCAAAGAATGGAAGGGATTCAGTTCCCTTCATAAGGGAGTTCGCAAGGACGATAGTGAAAGCAATCAGGGAAGAGTGATGAAGAAAAAGCTATGATTTATGCGTGAAGTTTTCATAAAGCCCTTGTTATAATAATAATTGAAGGAGAGCTTATGGGCTTCAGACCAGAAGGACTGGATTTTACTCTTAGTCCATATACAGGATTGACGAGAAAGCATTGGATAGATGCTGGAAAATATATTCTTGAAGGCGTGTTCAAGAATGTTGGATCCATGGAGGATCCTGTTCTTGTTCCTCGCTATGAAACAAGGATCACATATCCAAACAGCCATACACCAGCATGGAAAGTTCAAGCTGAGTATTTTGAGGGGCTTGCAAGAAGCTTTTTTATTGCAGCACCTCTTATAAGCGCGGAGCCGGATCTGGTAATCGCGAGGAAGAACATGAGGGAGTACTACAGAAATCAGATTCTTCGTTCATGCACCCCCGGCGATTCCGTCTATGTCCTTAGCTATAGTGATATGGACAAAGACTCCAATCCTTCCTTTGAGCTTCATACATATCAACAGACAGTTGAAACGTGTGCCATAGTTATAGGGCTTGTTGCTTCAAGGAATGAAATCTGGGAATCCTATTCGAAAGCGGAAAAGGACAGGATTGCTTCTTTCATAAAAGACTATGCTGAAGGAACGACAGCCACTCAGAACTGGAGACTCTTCAACATGCTCGATCTGGCATTCCTCAACATGATGGGATATGAAATCGACAAATCCATCATGAGAGAGCACGCGGAGGCAATTCTTTCGTATTATGCTGGCGATGGATGGTATCGTGATGGTCATTCATTTGATTACTACTCCGCATGGGCGTTCCAGGTTTATTGTCCTATCTGGTGTAAATGGTATGGTTATGACAACGAACCATATATCGCAAAGCAGTTCGAAGAGAATTCAAATGAGCTGATGAAAAGCTACAGCAGGTTCTTCGATGAGCATGGATGGGTAACGATGTGGGGTAGAAGCAGCATATACCGCAATGCAGCTACTGCACCATTGGCAGCAAATTTCAACCTCAGATCTTCTTCGATGAATCCAGGCCTTGCCCGTCGTATCTCATCTGGCGCTCTGATGCAGTTCTTTGGCCGTGATGACATTCTCTATGGAGGTACTCCAGTTCTAGGCTTCTATGGTCCTTTCGATCCAATGCTGCAAGGCTATAGCTGTGCAGAAAGCCCATTGTGGCTTGGAAAGGCTTTCCTCTGCCTGGAGCTGCCGGAGAATCATCCATTCTGGACAGCAAAGGAAGAGAATGGAATATGGGAAGAGATGAAAGATGGAGAGACAGCGGAGACGGTATTAAATGGTCCTGGTCTTTCCATTTCCAACCATATGGATAATGGAACAATGGAGCTTCGCACAGGCAAGGTCATTAAGCGTATTGATGACAGTAATGGCCGATGGTGCTACGCAAAGCTCAGCTATAATAGCCGCTATCCTTGGGAGTCTGATCTCCCTTCAGGTTTAAGCTCAGCGTCATATGTTCTGAAAGAGCGTGATATCTCAAAAACAGAGCAGATCAACAGTATTCTTTGGAGTGGCGCAAGAGATGGTGTTTTGTATAGACGCGCGCTTTTTGGCTTTGAGACGTCAAGGGATCTGCACTGGACAAGTGTGATTGATCTTGCGGATTTTCCCGTTCCCAATGGACTTGTCAGAGCAGATAAGATGAGGTTGTTTCATAAACCTGTCGATGTTTATTTAGGCTCGTATGGCTTTCCTTGTCCCGATGCCGAATGGCATATCGAAGAGCGTGGCAATGTGAAAGCTGTAGTCATCACAGGTCATGGAAGCGACGGAAAGCGTAGGCATATGGCTATGACAATATTTGGGGGATGGGAAGATCTCTCTGTTGAGAAAAGTACCGGGACTAACCCTGATACAAAAGATAGCTTTATCATATTCGCACATCTGGAGAGAAAGAGAGTCTTCTCATATGAACCATATATTCTCATCAGCCAGGTGATTACTAAAGAAGGCGAGGAAGGTTTTTCCGAAGAAGAGATTTTCAGCATCAAAACTATTGAATATAGCGATGAGGAAAAGTGTGGAGGATATGGCCCTGTCACTGTTTCGATGGCTAACGGAAAGCGATATCTTGTTGATTTCAGCGGAATAGAGGGAAAGCTTCAGCTGTGATTCTGCTTAGTTCGCTACGAAGTGCATTTCTATGTACTCGTAGCGATTTAGTCAGAACACAAGCTCATAAGAAGGTTTCGCAGAACCTTCGAAAATAACTGAACCGGTGTTGATGAATCCCAGCTTTTCTAGCAGATGCTTCATTATAGGATTTGAGTTATCTGTATCGATGCGGAGAGAAGATGCGCCTTTCAGCTTTCCGAGTTCTATGACTTTTTCAATGATTGACTTGAAGAGTCCTTGTCCCCTCCACTTATCTGAGAGCGCGAGTCTGTGTATAGCTATATAAGGACCATCAGTAAGCCATTTGCCATTGATTTCGTCATATGAATCATCGTGTGAAACGATTGCCATATACCCTGCAATTTCATCGTTCATCATGATCTTATAGCCAATGCCGTCAATTATGTCCTCTTTAATGAGATCCTCAGAAGGGTAACCATATGCCCATTGCATATTTCCATAGCTGAGCTGGAAGCTTCTGGCTTCCTCTATGATTGGCATTATCTTTTTTGCATCTTCTTCGACGGCCTGCAGTATTTTCATGAAGGAATTATACGGTAGAATTGGTTCATTCAGCAAGAAAAATGGCAGTTCAATGAACTGCCATCAAGATAAGCCTAAAACTTAAGTTCTGGCTTTTTGATCGTCTTCGCAGAAGAGCTTCTTGCAGCATGCAATTACAACGACAATTGCAAGTGCCACAAGGAGAACAGCAAGGATAATCTGCATTGACTGTCCGAATGTGCTTACAGATGCGGAGGCACCGAATGTCGCTATGTTCTTGATGATCATCTGAAGCAGCGCCACAACAGTAACTGCAAGCATGAAGAACATCGGGATGAACATCATCTTGTTTGATTTCTTCACTTTCTTCAGATAAACAGCAACAGCTGCGAGTGCAAGAACTGAAAGGAGCTGGTTGGCCGATCCAAAGAGTGCCCAGATTTCAGCGTAGCCGACCTTTGCAAGAGCAAATGAAGGAATAAGAACGATAATTGAGGCAACCCATCTGTTAGTAAGAACCTTCTTCCAGGTTGGGAGAGAGTTCATATCCTCATCTTCTTTATCGAGGAAGAGTTCCTGGAATGAAAGTCTTCCTACTCTTGCTACAGAGTCAAGAGAAGTCAGTGCAAATGCAGAGACCGCAAGAGAGATGAGCGTATATGAGAATGTGGATGAAATACCAAGGTTAGCAAGAAATCCTGATACTGCAGTTGCAAAAATCTGCTGTGGCGTTCCTGCCGGAATATTACCGCCTATTGCAACAGCTCCTACTGCGATAAGAGCGATAACACCAAGAAGTGATTCGACAAGCATGGCACCATAGCTGATTGGAAGCATGTCGGATTCTTTTTCTACCTGCTTTGATGCTGTCTCAGATGATACGAGTGAATGGAATCCAGATACAGCACCACATGCAACTGTAACGAAGAGAATTGGGAACATCGAACCAGCGCTTGTTGTGAATGATGTGAATGCTGGGAGTTCCATTGTAGGATTCGAGACAAAGATGCCGATGACAGCAGCTGCGATCATGAAAATGAGAAGGTAGCTATTAAGGTAATCTCTTGGCTGTAGAAGGGCCCATACAGGAACTACTGATGCAATGAGAATGTAAATGAATACAAGAAGCATCCATGTGTTTACAGACAGAGAGAATGGGAACAAACATCCAAGGACTATGCAGAGAATGAGCGCAATGATCGATATGGTGGTATTGAGAGCTGTTCCTGGCTGTTTATATTTGATAAAGAAGCCAATAGCTACTGCCGCAACAATAAAGAGGGTAGATGTACATGCAACCTGAGTGTTAGCGAAGTTCTGTTCCGCTGTGAAAGCTTCTGAAACACCAAAGCTCTTCGCAACGATATCTGAGAAAGATGCTACGACCAAGATTGAGAAGAAGTACACGAAGAGGAGAAACAGACGCTTTCCCGTCTTGCCTACATAGTTCTCGATGATGATGCCAATGCTTCTTCCCTTGTTGCGTACAGATGCGAACATTGATGAGAAGTCTTGCACTGCACCGATGAAGATGCCTCCGATGAGACACCAGAGAAGGACTGGAACCCATCCAAAAACAGCAGCCTGAATAGGTCCATTGATTGGACCTGCACCTGCAATTGAAGCGAATTGATGCCCGAATACGACTTGTTTCTTCGTAGGTACATAATCAATACCATCGTTGATTTCCACAGCTGGAGTCTTCTTTGCATTGTTCATGCCCCACTTCTTGGCGAGCCATCTGCCGTAGAAGATATAACCAGCTACAAGAGCAACAATGGCAATTACCATTATAGCTATACCATTCATAATATTTTCTCCAAATATCAATGTATGAAGTGAGTCTATTCCTTCTCTGACTCAAGGACAAGTGTGAAGATTGTATGAAGTAACAAATAGTTCTATATTTTTACAGAAAATATTTATTTTAATTCCGCGTATATTACTTCGAAAGAACTTTTGTCTGCCATGTCTTTTTACCGCATGATGGGCACCTCATATATCTTGTTCTTCCAATATGTGGGGCTTTGAAGACAGCAGACATGCTAGGTACATATCTGTGATGGCAGTGCCTGCATTCATAGTATCCGGCATCTTTCTCAATTTTAAGAGCATGATAAACTCCGAAGAAGAGAATCAAGAAAGCGATGATTATCAAGGTGACAGCAAGCGGAACATTGTAATCGAGGATGAAATAAGTTGCTGTTAGAAGGATGATGATGAAAGAAATTACTGAAATCGTTCCAATAATCCATTCAAGGTGAAGCAGGTATCCATTCATCTCTTCCTCTTTCTTCTTTATCTGAAGGATGAGATTGTCAAAAGTTTCTGTATTTTTGTTTTCCATGGTACATTCTCCTGAAAGAAGTTCGTGGCAGAGATCAGAGCAAGCTTCATGTCGGATTCAGCTGCGTTAGACCGGATAAGTTTAGTCCTTGCTCCTATTTCCTTTTTTTGAGATAGGCTTATCCATTATATTCCAACTGGATAAGCTTCACAGATTTCAGTGGTCTGCTAGACTTGGCGGGAACATCTGTTTTACGTTTTTTCTTAGCAATACAAACATTATTCGTAATCGATGCGTTCGATTTTGAAGATTACGGGTCTTGTTCCATCGTTGCAGCATGCAATCATCGTATTCTCTTCCTTCATCCAGCTTCGCATTATTGAACCACCTTCGATCGCTGCATAGATGTATCTTGAAATCGCATCCCATGCTTCAGAACAGAATGGCATTTTTGGACCTCCTGCAATGGTATCTGGATTTCCTGAAGTCTTTACAAGCGTATTCAACCCAAGATGCCAGAAATCATCTCTCTCGTCATCACGATAGAAGATGAACTCATCTCCGACATTGTAGCAAGGGCAAGCTCCCGCTTCAGGATTAAGACAATACTTTTGCTGCAGCTCAGGATATAGTTTTTTTTCAATTACAGTTACTTTGACTTTGTGTTTCATGATGTCATTATATTTTATGAGCTTTAGTTAATCACTGTATCCTTGCAGAATTAAGAAAATGATGAGAAGTTCCTGAATGAGCTATTCAGATTCTTGTGGAATACTGACGAGAGTCTTTCATTTATATGTAAAAGTGAACTAGTACCTCGTTTCATCTAAATCTACGATAAAACCGGATAGAGTTTCTTCAGTTTTATCCGGGCATCCTCAGTTGTGAATTGCCAGTCTATTCCCTTTTGCTTTGCATTACAATCTGCAGCCCACGGTGAAATCTCCTTCTGAAGTGATTTGAAATCAGGAATTCGCCTGCTGCCAAGGCATTGCCTGCCTAGAACGGAAAGCTCGCATTCTGCTATGTTCAGCCATGACCCATGCTTCGGTGTGTAA
The DNA here is from genome assembly GCA_017694595.1 of Candidatus Ornithospirochaeta stercoripullorum. Lineage (GTDB taxonomy): Bacteria > Spirochaetota > Spirochaetia > Sphaerochaetales > Sphaerochaetaceae > Ornithospirochaeta > Ornithospirochaeta stercoripullorum. Next base: position 7,647 of record JADIMT010000103.1, read on the forward strand.
TGTATTTCAAGCTTGTCTGCAATCCTCGATGCTTCTGCTGGAGGGAATGCCTCATACAATGAGCTTATGCGATGCGTATTCAGGTTATCCATGACGAGGACGATTTTCTCTGCTTCAGGATATTCATCATCGACAAGATGCCTTATCTGTTTTGCCCAGTCTATCTTCGTCCTCTTCTCATGTGCCTCAGCGTATCTCCAGCCTGCCAGTGGTTCTGTGAAAATGAAGATGCTTGCTGTCCCATTCCTTATATATTCGTTGTCCTCGTACTTCACTCCGGAGGATGACGTGAAGCTCTTTCTGTTCTCAGCAAGGAACTGCACAGGTTCCTCATCCATGCAGACGACAGGTCTCTTCTCGTTATAAGGCAGTGAATATACCTTGAGCACATCTTCCATATTGGCAACAAAATCTGCGTTCTGGTGCGGTGGTATGCACCATGTGCGCTTCAGGTGAGGACGAAATTCGTTTTATTTGTTCTTAGATGTCAAGCCTTAAATTGAAAACAGTTGGAACTTGGCCTCTGAGGATATTTTTATGACTGAAAGCATTGCTTAAAACCAATTGATAAGGAAGAAGCTAAGCTCATAAAAGAGATGCCCTGCACGAATATGAGGGTTGAAAGGCTCTGAGATGAAGACTATCCTGAATCTGGCTTAGGGATTCAGGGATGCCATCAATTCAGTTCCTTGAACATGCTGCAATCGATGGCACCCAGACCTGCTTCCTTGAGTTTCCGCTTGACCAGAGAGTAATTGCCGAATCCATTGTACAGCTCGCCTTTCCTTATTTTTAGCGTACGCTGCACTGTAACGTACGATATCTCCGGGAGAATGCTCAGTTCTACGACTTTGTCCGCAAGAAGGCGGACCGTCCATCTGGAATATCCCTCAGGAGGTTGAGTACACGCAAGCGCAATGATCTTCGCCTCAACATCCCCTGTCACCTTGGCTGCTACCGGAGGTGTTTCTCTCTTCTTCCTTGTTATCGTGGCTTCAAGCCCTTTCTCTGCATAGCTTGCCCTTACATTCTGAACGGTCGTTGCCGATGTGTGATAGGTCTCGGCTACCTCCTGAACCGTCATTGGGTGCTTGCCGTTCCTGTCTGACGCAAGAAGGATGTTTGCTCTTAGTATCGTCTTTGCGGGAGCGCTCCCTTTCCTGACGATATCCATGAGTTTCCTGCGCTCATCATCACTGAGTTCGATAAGGTACTTTACTGAAGGCATAGCTATCCTCTCTTTGATTATAGTCGTTTTGAATAGGATTATTGAGTTATTTATTTTATACAAGTTTTAGATGTAACAAACTACTAGAAAAAATTACAGAGATTTCAGGGGGACAGTGGGAGCTCGATGACAAATATTATCTGTAGATTTGAATACTTGACTGTGATTGAGATTCAGAGTCTTTTGGTTAATACCGTTGAGGATTTAGTCACCGGTTACAGAAATGTTGCGAAAGTTACAAATCAATGGATTGGTATATCATGCCTGGCCCGTAATATTCGGGCTGGACATGAAGCGAATATGATCCAGAGAGTCTGCTCGGTCATCAATCAGGAATGAGCCATCATGTACTCTCGAGATTTGCATATAAGAAAGACCTACGCTCTCATTGCAATGTGGTTATGGCAGTGGCTAACCATCTCTCTCTTTAATCACCATGACATCTTCTACTGCACTGCAAATGAGGACAACTACGAGATGCTGAAGACTAAGATTGCAGGATGCCAAATAAGCGATCTTTTTGCTTACCTTCCACAGTAATCACAAACCTTGTGTTCTTTTTGCCTTTTACTAATCGTTTTGATTCAAGTTTTATTTTCTTCTTAAATTTCGGGTTCAAAGTATATAAGCAGTAAGAAATACAGAAACTCCACCGCAAATGAACGAATCAACTGTAGTTTTCATCACTACTGTGCATGGAGAGTCTGAATTAAAGTATGGCTTAAAATGTCTTTTTATGTTGCAAGTTGTTGCATTTATGCTAATCTCTAGTTGGAGGCAGAGATGAACGGTAAGCTTGTCGTAATAGCTATAGGTGGAAATTCACTGATTGAGGACCCTAAGAAAGTTACAGTAGATGCACAGTATCGCGCAGCGGAGAAGACAGCTCATCATATAGCCAGTATTATCCAAGAAGGATACAGGGTGGTTATTGTCCATGGCAATGGACCACAGGTTGGTTATATTCTTCTCCGATCCGAATATGCAAGGAAGATATTGCATTCAGTTCCTCTTGATTCCTGTGTTGCAGATACGCAAGGAGCGATTGGTTATCAATTGCAGAAAGCTCTTGATAATGAATTCCACATCAGAGGTATGGACAATAAAGCCGTCACAGTAGTGACTCAGGTGGAAGTTAGCCCAACGGATCCTTCTTTCGGAAATCCCACAAAGCCGATTGGCTCATTCATGACTGCCGAAGATGCCAAAGAACATAGCGATAATTTTGGCTGGACAGTGAAAGAGGATGCGGGAAGGGGCTGGAGAAGGGTAGTGCCATCTCCTAAACCTCTCTCAATTGTTGAACTTGATACCATCAGATTCCTCGCTGATAGCGGTGCTACAGTCATTGCTGCAGGCGGTGGTGGTATTCCTGTCATCAGAGATGAGGAAGGTGCTCTCTGGGGAAAGGAAGCTGTGATAGACAAAGATTTGGCAGCTGCTATTCTTGCAAAGTCCCTTGATGCAGATGCGTTCATCATCTCAACAGCCGTAGAGAAAGTCTGTCTTGATTACAACAAGCCTACTGAGAGAGCCATAGACTCAATGACTGTGTCAGAAGCTAAGAAGTATTCAGCGGAAGGACAGTTCGCACCGGGATCCATGCTTCCGAAGATCCAGGCGCTTACTGACTATGTTGAGAATACAGGCAAGTTGGCCATGATCACTGATCCTGAGCATATTGCAGATGCGATGAAGGGATTGAGCGGTACGAGGATAATGCCGTAGCGCATATTTCAGAACCATAGAGGATGATTGCTGTCAGATAATAAACAATGTTGTCTTGGATGAAGAATGACAGAAAGCATCCTTTGATTGACAGAAGCACAAGTGTTGTAATCAGCATGATACGGGAGAAGAAAGCAATGCTCTTTCTTCTCTCTTTTTTCCCAAGTGATGCTATATGCATTGCTGATAATGCAAGTATGAATGGTGGAAGAATGAGAATATTCCAGTTGCCATAAGTCACATCATGATTGGAAAAGCACATAAACAAAACAAGAGCTGTGGATAGAACAGCCAGAAAGAGATAGATGATTGCAGAGATGGAATGAGCAATGACCCTTATCCATTTTTTATTACTGGCAGTGAGCAGAATGATGACAGCTGTTGCAAAAAGTACCGGAAGAGAGTCCAGTACTAAGCTATAATGCTCTGGCAATGCTTCCCTGCTCTTTGTCTGATAAACAGTCTCGGCTTCGCTTCCCTCATATTCCTCTATTGCTTTCATGAGGAGATCTGGCAGGAATGTCGCTTCGTATAGTGTTATTGGTTTATCAACGGAGGGACCTTGCAGAAAATTGAGCACGTAATTGAAGAACAGTGATTTTGATAAATAAAGTGTAGACCAGCTTCTGTACGTGCCACATTCAATGTCTTCAGCCCAGCTTTTGAATGCCCCTCCCGTTGTCGCATTGTAAATATCCCGAGGCCGTGTTGCGCAGTTATCTTCATAATAATGATATAAATAAGTCTCGTTTTCAGGAAGGACGTTGTATGAAAGGAATGCCAACGTTGCTTTCTTGGCCTCCGGAGTCATCATTAGCTCGATTTTCTTTATTGTCCTGTCATTTCTTATGAAATCATCATAGCGGTAAGACGCATATGTTTCGATGCAGCTGTAATAGAGACGGCCTAGTATGAAGTTAATGTAGAATCCATCAGAGAATCTGAATGAACCATAGTCGAACATTATTTCATCCCTGTCAGGAGCGTCTACAGCGATTCCAGCGTGTCCGAAATAGACATAAACAGGATCAGCAGGAGATGCTGTTACAAGATAGATGTGCGTGTTCTCATAGTATTCTCTTTCATCGTCAGTCAGCTGCGCATTGAAATCCATCTTCGCAAGCTCTTCTTCGCTCCAGAAGAGATCTCCTCTTATAGGAATTCCTCCTTCTACGGATGCGGCATAGAGAGGGAGAGCAAGAATCATTGCGATTAAAAGAGGCAGTAATTTGCGCATGACTGAATAATAGCATCTTCATCCGCGATAGCCAATGTTGACTGATACAAGCTCTCTTCCTATTCTCATGATATGGACAGAGATATAAAAACGCTGGGGATTGTGGTCAGGACGATGAATATAAAGGAACGCGATAAGCTTTTGACTCTCTTCTCCCCATCTCTCGGTCTTATCAGTATTGTCTCATATGGTGCCAGAAAGAGCATTAAAATAGCCAAAGCGCCTTTATACACAGAAGGTACATTCTCTTTGGAAAAGGGCAGAAGTGGTTGGACAATGAAGGAGATAGATGTGCTTTCTACGCACGATATACTGCACGAGGACCTAGACAGGCAGCAGGCGGCTCTCCTTTTCTCTGATCTGATAATCACATCCAAGAGTGCTGAGCCAGAGCTCTATATTCTTTATTCAGAAGCACTTGACGCGTTGGAGTATGAGGATTTCGAGAAAGTCACAGTTGAATTTGTATTGCACTTTCTCTCACATGAAGGCTTGAGCGGTGATTATATCTCTTGCCCTGTCTGCTCACGTACATATCAGGAGGATGAAGTACTGGGATTCTCTTCCACAGAGGGTGTTGCCGTATGCCATGACTGTGATACTATGAACGGAGCATTGCTTCTGCCTCCCAATGCCAGGGCTTATCTGCGAAGGTCGCTTGAACTTGGGTTCAAGGATTCTCTTTCTCTGGTTGTTTCAGCAGAGCAGGAGCACAGGATTTTCAGATATATGCTAAGGACTTTGCCTTATACCTTCCCAGGAAGGCTTCGAAGTCTTGAGTATGGTATCTGGAGAATCTAGGGGATGGCAATGGAAATAAAAATACCTCTCTCTGATCCTGGAAAGGTGAGAGCTATAAAAGAACGATTCTCTCTTGATCTTCTCTCTGCCACAGTACTGGAGAGAAGGGGACTGGAGAATCCATCGGATGCGTTATGGTATCTAGAGACAGATATTATTTATCAGCATTCGCCACTTGAGTGCGATGATGTCCATACAGCTATAGAGAGAATCGAGAGTGCTATTGAAGAGGAAGAGAAAGTCCTCATCTTTGGCGATAGAGATGTCGATGGTGTCACAGGTTCTTCTATTCTTTACAGGGGGCTGAAAAAACTTGGACTGAAGAATCTTTCTGTCAGATTGCCAGAGGGTGATGAGCCTTATGGCATGACAGAGAATACAGTTGAAGAGATATTGGCTTCTGGATACACGTTGGTTATTACTGTTGATAATGGTATTTCAGCTGTAAGCGAGATTGAGATGCTGGAAAAGAATGGTGTCGATGTCATTGTGCTTGACCATCATCTCCCTGGAGAGGAGCTTCCTGGGGCTGTAGCGCTATTCGATCCAAAAGTGCTTGGTTCTGGCTATCAGTTTGATGGACTTTCTGGATGTGCTGTTGCGGCTAAGATGATCTGGGCTCTATCGTTTTCCAGAACTCCGCTTTATGGCAGTGAGTGCATTGTGCTCCATGCAGAACCACGCAATGGATCTATACGTATCAACGCTGTAAGGTTGGAGAATCTGATTGAGATAGACAGAATCACAGAGGAGATTATTGAGGGCGGGGGGTCCATGACTGCTAAAGAGCATCTGATGGATTTCCTTGCTGTTGGACTTCCTGTGCTTGTGCTTGATGAAGAAACAGAGAAGAAGATGCTTCGCAGAGCATTCGGCAATGGTGTGGATATCTCTCTTGTTGATATAAGGGGAAAGCTTGATGAGATGATGCCCCGCTATCGCAGCCACTCGCTTTTCGATCTTGCAATGCTATCCCGTGCTGCTAGATACAGTGATGGGGATAGAGAGATCGAGACTCTAGTTTCGCTGTTCCGCTCCCTCTCCATTTACTCTTACCCATCGCTTTCAAAAGAGTACGATGAGCTATTAGAGCTGGTTGCTATCGGCACAATTGCTGATCTGATGCCCATGAAGAATGAGAATCGCTTGATAGTTAAGCGAGGTCTGAGGATGCTCTCTGATAAACCTATTGATTGCCTTAAGCCGATTCTCGGCCGGCAGAATCTTACTGGCAAACGACTGAATACTCGCGATATCTCTTTCTATATAGCTCCTGTGATAAACGCAGCCGGAAGGCTGGGCCATCCTATGGATGCTTTTGCTTTGCTTACGACAGATGATCCAGCAGAGGCTGAAGGGTTGACCGAGAACTTGCTTTCTATGAACCGTGAGCGGCAGGGGATGGAGGAGAATGCGCTTTCGCTGATACACAGCCAAGCTGCAGAGAGCTTTGAGAGGAATGCTTCCCGTTTTGTCATCGCTGGTGGTGATAATATTCCAAGAGGGCTGACGGGAGCATTGGCATCCAAGCTTTCCAAGGAGTACAGTGTTCCTGCAATCGTTATTGCCGATACAGGCGATGGCAGGGTTTCAGGATCGATGAGGTGTTCAGATAGATTCGATGCGAAAGCATTTTTGTCGACTTTCCAGTCCCTTTTTGATGATTATGGTGGACACAGATGCGCAGCAGGCTTCTCTCTTCAGAGCGAGAACAAGGAAAACCTTCTGAAGATGATGGAGAGTGTGATTTCCACATTAAGTGATAGTGAAACGGAGAAAAGAGAGCTGGAAGCGGATGCAAAGATTCCTCCTGAATATATGACGACAGGACTATGGAGACTCTCTGAGCTGCTTGAACCTTTTGGTCAGGAGAATGAATCTTTAAGACTCTATATAAAAGATGCATTGATTACCGATGTGACTCCTCCTAAGCCTGGCCAGCATCTCTTGCGCTTCTCATTGCGCTTTGGGACATATTCCTGGCCATGCATCTGGTGGGAGCCTCACGATAGGGAAAGCTTCAAGAAGGGAGCGCACGTCAATGTGCTTTTCTCTCCAGATGTGAATTACTGGAGGGGTGTTGCAAAAGAGCAGCTTCTTATCAATGAGATGGAAATTTCCCAGAGTGAATAATGGGTTGACAACTATAGGTATAAATGATATTTAAACATGGATTCTGACCCAGATGGGAGAGGAGGTGATAACATGGCATACGTAAAAGTAGATGAAAACGAACCACTCGAGAAATCGATTAAGCGTTTCAAGAGAATGGTCGAGAAAGAAGGCATCATCCGCGAGTGGAAGAAGCGCGAATACTACGAGAAACCCTCTACCATCCAGAACCGCAAGAACAAAGCTCTTGCACGCAAGCAGATGAAGAAGGTAAGGAAGATGCATGCTTCCAAGTCATACTGATTGAAAATGCAAATCTTTTTTGCTGTAGCGGAATATCTAGAAATATTCCGCTATATTTTTTTAACTGTAAAGCTTTGTTGAGAGGTATCTATCTCCACTGTCGGGGAAGAGCGTGACGATCATCTTGCCCTTGTTCTCTTCCTTTCTTGCCGTTTCGATAGCTGCATACAAAGCCGCTCCTGATGAGATGCCAGCAAGAATGCCTTCAGTCTTTCCAAGTAATCTTCCGCTTTCATATGCTTCTTCTTCGCTTACAGTGATTATCCTATCCAGGATATTCCTGTCGAGGACTTCTGGCACAAAGCCGGCACCTATTCCTTGTATGCCATGGCTTTCAGCTAAGCCCTTGGAGAGCACAGGGGAAGAAGAAGGTTCTACAGCAATCACTTCAATGCTGCTTTTCTTTTCTTTCAGATATTTTCCGACGCCGGTAATAGTGCCTCCTGTTCCAACGCCTGCTATGAAGATATCTACAGCGCCATCAGTATCTTCGAAGATTTCTGGTCCTGTTGTTCGATAGTGTACTTCGGCGTTTGCTTTGTTGGAAAACTGGCCGGGAATGAAAGAGCCGGCTATTTCTTTCTGAAGCTGCTCTGCTTTCCTGATTGCACCTTTCATGCCTTCTTTGCCATCTGTCAGCACAAGTTCTGCGCCATATGCTTTCATGAGCCTTCGTCTTTCTTCAGACATCGTCTCTGGCATTACGATGATGGCTTTATAGCCACGCTGGACGGCGATTGAGGAAAGTCCGATGCCTGTGTTTCCGGATGTAGGTTCGATGATGACAGCACTGGGCTTCAGTAAGCCACGTTTTTCGGCATCATCAATCATCGCTTTCGCAATTCTGTCTTTTGCAGAACCTGCGGGGTTGAAGGCTTCGAATTTGGCGATGATTGCTGCTTTAACTCCTGTTGCTTTCTCTATTCTTTTTAATCTGATAAGCGGTGTTCTTCCTATAAGTTCCTCAGCGCTTCCAAAAACTCTCATTTCAGTTTCTCCTTATAGGTCTGACTTTTATCTCAGGCCGTGCAGTGATGACCATCGACTCAGCTGGTATGTCCTCTTTGATCCATGCATTCGAGGCAATAATCGTGTCATGTCCAATTGTGATATCTCCAAGGATAGTAGAACCAGCATAGATCGTCACATTGTCTTCGATTGTCGGATGTCTCTTCTTCGTTCCTTCTCCTGGAAGTGTTTCTCTGTTTGGTATCGAAAGAGCTCCTAGCGTTACTCCTTGATAGAGCTTTACATTGTTTCCAATCACGGTAGTCTCACCTATGACAACTCCTGTGCCATGGTCGATAAAGAAGCTTTTTCCAATCTCTGCGCCAGGGTGGATGTCTATTCCAGTCTGTGAGTGCGCTATCTCATTCATCATTCTAGGAATAATTGGCAATCCTTCTTTGAAGAGCTCATGCGCAACTCTATGCACAGAGAGCGTATGAAGAGCAGGGTAGCAGAGTATTACTTCATGAACACTTCTGGCTGCAGGATCTCCTGCAAAGCCCGCTTCAGCATCGAGTTTGAGCATTCTTCTTATTTCAGGAAGCCTTTCAGTAAGCATTTTGATGTATGCTTCTGCTTCTTCCAGACAGTTATCCTGACTTTTTTCAGGATTTTCGTATCTTATAGCCTTGAATGCAGCATCACGAAGTATTGAAGTCGCTTTATGATAGCTTTCGCTGATCGCCAGCTTCAGTACAGCTTCATCCATGGTCTCCCTCTGTCCAGGAAAGAACAGAGCCATAAGAGCTGTAGTCAGATTCTTTATGTCTTTCATAGTTGGTAGAGGCAGAGAACTTTGCAGTCTGTCTTTTCTTTTCAGTCTGTCAAAGGATTCAAGATACTTTGTAATGAATGTCTCGCTGTATTCCATAGTGTGATTATGCTTTTTCCCCTTCTCTCATTCAATATGGTGAGATCAGGACTATTTAGGTAGGCTATGGTCTCATCGCTTATGGGACAGTGCATTTGTTGCATTGTCAGAAAACTGGACAACTTGATTTATTTGTGTAAAGCGCGAAGTCTTTTTTGATTGCTGTCATCTGAAATGGCTTATACTGATTGAAACATAAACGCATCGGAGGTTGTTTATGAAGAAATTCTTTACAGTACTTGCTGTTCTTCTTGCAGCAGGCTCAATGCTCTTCGCGGCAGAAGGCAGAATCGGTGTTTCTGCTTCTCCTGAATGGTTCTGGTATACAGATGCAGATGATGTGAATAAGGTTTATTTCAACCTTATGGCAGAAGGTGTCAACTACTTTGGCAAGGATGGTGGTGGCCTCGGCGTTGAATATGGTTTGGGAGCTGCTTTTCCTGTTTCTGACAATTTCGGTTCTGTCACAATCGAGTTTAATGAATCGTCAGTGTTCCTGTTCAAGGCTGGACTGGCATATAAGTATGCATTCAGCGATATGTTCGGGCTTTCTGCCGGGCTTGGTGTTATGGGCAATGTCAATTCAAGAACGTATACAAGCCAGCTTATTTCAAGCCTGAGCGCTACATATACAACATTCACGCTCGATGTATATGGAAGAGTCGGTGCTGATATAGATCTCCTCGATTTCCTTGGTCTGAGCGTTGGTGTGAACGTAGGAGGACCAGTCTATACAAATAGCGTTCTGAAGAGTGGTGATAGTTCCCTTGATCTGGGAGATATGTTTGGCGGAAATGAACCTGTCTCTGGAGTATGGCTTGCTCCGTATGTAGCAGTATCATTCCTTTATTGATTAACTTGATAATAAAGTTTCAGGCTATTTGCTTGGAGATACCAGGTGAATAGCTTTTTTCTTTGCTTTTGTTCCGATGGTTTTGGATTTTTCATCAAATCCTAGCCGAGGATACGATGGAGAGGAATCGGCTTCCTCCTTTCTATGAGTCTTATTTCTATATGCCCAACAAGCATGGATTAACCAACATAAGAGAAACGGAAGCTGAATGGATTATCCCGCCAAGCTTCCACCCGACTTAACGAGTAATGAAGGGTTTGCTCCCTGTTGTGAGGCATCTCTCCTCACTGTCCTTCGCCGATGTTATCGGAGGGTTATGTATTCCTTCCTCTCAGGACTGTTTGGCCACGGACCGCAGAGCAGCGGACTAGGACAACATCCTCAGGTGTCTGTATCTTCCTCCGTAACGTAGGTCACGAAGACCTGGGGCTAGTCAACCAAGGCTCTTTCAAGCCTCATCCTCTGCAGGATGTGGTAGCTACATGCTATAATCCAGAAACGCTTTGCTGGCTGTATAGTTGCATGCATTCTTATATGTAAAGTGCTTGAGAGTGTAATGGGATAGTAGTATCTTTTTAACTGTGTTTCTCCTTGCATTATATGCTGGGTTTGGATGTATCTGATATCTGATAAGTGAATTTTTGTTGATTACATCAGAAAGCTCTATTTGATTTGACAGCTAACGCAATACATGTGATACTGATTACGTAAAACATTAAAAGGAGTGCCTATGCTGATTCTTATTTCAGATGCGTTCGATAAAAGCCTTCCGGAAAAGCTTTCCGTTTATGGAGAAGTGACTGATGACAAGTCTAGGCTTGCTGAAGCAGATGTCGTTCTGATCAGGTCGAAAACAAAAGCCACTAAAGAATATATTGATTCAGCTCCAAAGATGAAATTGATTATCCGCGGTGGAGTCGGTATGGATAATATCGATAAAGAATATTGCAAAGAGAAGGGAATCATTGCCGTGAATACTCCCAAATCTTCTGCTATCGCTGTCGCGGAGCTTGCGTTTGCACTGATGCTTTCCGTTCCTTGCCATATTCCATTCTATGACAATACGATGAAAAAGGGTGAGTGGCAGAAGAGTGTTAAGCGTACAGAGCTATATGGAAAGACACTCTGTCTTCTTGGCATGGGTAACATAGCGCGAAAAGTTGCAGAGAGAGCAAAAGCATTTGGCATGAAGATTGTTGCTTATGACAAATATGTCGAAAGCTCAGATCTTGCAGAGATGATGAGCCTTGAAGATGCTGTGCGCGATGCAGATTACATCTCCATGCACCTTCCATATACACAAGAAACAGATAAGATGGTGAATGCAGGTCTCATCAGCAAGATGACCCATAAGCCTGTAATAATTAATACGGGCCGTGGCAAGTGCGTTGATGAGAATGCAATTGCAGAAGCTCTCAAGAGCGGTGCTATCTCATGGTTCTGCACTGATGTCTACTCATCTGAGCCTCCAGCTGCTGATAACCCTCTTCTGGGGCTTGAGAATGTCACACTGACACCGCATGTCGGTGCAAATACGACGGAGAATCTCCTGAGAATCGGAGAAGAGGTATTCGAGACTATAGGAAATCTGAAAAAGGAGGGTAGAATATGAGAAAGCTCAATTTTGCGGCAGGCCCATCTGTAATGCCATTAGAGGTTCTAGAAGAGCTCCAGGCTAATCTTGTTGATTATCAAGGAAAAGGACTTTCAATGATAGAAGCTTCCCACCGCGGTGGGATGTTTGAGGAGATGTATGACGAGTGTCTCTCTGTTTTCCGCTCCCTTCTCTCAATTCCTGATGATTATGATGTCTACTTCCTCGGAGGAGGAGCAACGCTTCAGTTCACGATGATTCCTCTCAATTTCCTTCTCAAAGGAACTCATGCAGATTACACACGTACTGGCTCTTGGTCAAATAAAGCTGCTGATGACGCTGCTAAGCTTGGAGATGTGAATATTGCTTTTGATGGAAAAGATAGCGGTTACACGACACTTCCAGATCCGAAAGCCATCAAACCATCGGAAGGTTCTTCCTACTTCTACCTCTGCGCAAATGAGACAATCGGAGGTATCGAGTGGCAGGAGTTCCCTGATACAGGAGATGTCCCACTCATTGTTGATATGTCTTCCGATATGCTTTCGCGACCTGTCGATGTCAGCAAATTCGCTATGATTTATGGTGGTGTTCAGAAGAACCTCGGTCCTGCTGGCGCTACATTCATAATCATGCGCCACGATATGCTCGACAAGCGTAATCCAGGCTTGACAGCTTATATGGATTATGCGAAGCATGCTAAAGATAAAGGTCTGTATAATACACCTCCTGTCTTCTCTATCTGGGCTGTTGGCCTCATGCTGAAGTGGATTCAGAAGAATGGTGGAGTAGAGGGCATGCTTCACAATGCTATGATGAAGTCTGGCTATATCTATGATGTTATTGATTCCTCTTCTGGATTCTATAGATCTCCTGTTGATAAACGCTATCGCTCGAGAATGAACGTTGTTTTCCGCTGTCCGACTGAGGAACTGGAAGCAAAATTCCTCAAGGAAGCACAGAATGAAGGCATGATCGGTCTTAAAGGGCATAGATCTGTTGGTGGCTTGAGAGCTAGCCTTTACAATGCGCTGCCGATGGAAGATGCTGCATCTCTGGCTGTCTTTATGCAGGAATTTGAGAGGAAGAATGGTTAAGAAGATTGATGAGACCAATAAATCCATCATCAAGGCGCTTGCTGACGGCAGGCGCCCCTATTCAGCAATAGCTGAAGAGCTTGGTATTACTGAGAACACTGTTCGTTCAAGAGTCAACAGGATGATAGACGAGGGGCTTTTGCGTATAACAGCCTTAGTCGATCCATCCCTTCTTCCTGGCGTGCAGATTGTAGTAATGGGTGTGAAGCTCAAGACGATGGATCTGGAACGCAAAGCAAAAGAGTTTTCCGCTCTTCGTGGAGTTTTCTCAGCTAGTGTTGTTACCGGACGCTATGATCTGATAGTCCAGCTGCAGCTCTCTGAAGATGAGGGGTTGTCGTTATTGGACTTTTTCAAGACTGAGCTTGTAAAGGTTGCTGAAGTACAGGAAGTAGAGACCTTTGTTGTCTATCAATCCCATCAGCTATGGGTTCCATATTGTATTTGAGGCTGGTGCATCCCATCTTGTTTGTCTGGCTTTTATCTTGTCCCTTGTTTCATGCTATAATTGCCTAAAATAAGGAGTAGCCGATGATTGAAACGACATATATGGGCCTTAAGCTGAAATCTCCTGTGATTATCTCATCAGGCCCTTTGACACAGAATATGGTCTCTTTGAAGAAGGCTGAGGAGGCAGGTGCAGGAGCTGTTGTTCTCAAGTCCATTTTCGAAGAGCAGATCAATAAAGATGTTTCCAGGGAGATGTCAGAGAATGAGGAGTATCTGGCACATTCGGATGCAGGGGCTTTCTTTGCCTCTTCTGCGCGCGATTATTATATCGATCGCTATATGAAGCTGTTGGCAGAAGCAAAGAAAGAGCTCTCCATCCCTGTCATTGCTTCTGTTTCAGCAAAGTCAATGGATAGCTGGATTGACTGGGCTGAACGTTTCGTGAAATGCGGGGCAGATGCAATTGAGCTGAATTACTATCCTATCTCGTCTGATGCTTCTGTCTCTGGTGAGGAAGTCGATAAGCGTTTTATTGATTTTGCAAAGAAGGCTAGGGCGGACATCGATGCGCCGCTATCGATAAAAATGGGTTACAAGTATTCATCCCTTGCTTCTCTGATTTCATCTCTTGATAAAATCGGAATCGATGGCTTAGTGCTCTTCAATAGATTCTTCCGCCCTGATATCGATATCGAGAAGCTTGAGATAACAGCGGCATCGCCAGTATCTGGTAAGGATGAATATGCGGAGGCTTTGCGTTGGATTGGCTTGATGAGCGGCGAGGTGAAAGCTGACTTTGCTGGAAACACAGGCATCCATGATGGCGAGACGGCTGTGAAGATGATGCTGAGCGGTGCTAAAGCGGTAGAAATCTGTACAGCAGTCGTACAGCGCGGATTCGGAGTGATTGGTGAAATCAACCGATTCATTGAAGAGTGGATGCAGCGCCATGGCTATTCATCTACATCAGCGTTCATAGGCTTGCTCTCTCAGGAGCATATCCAGGATGGCTGGAAGTGGGAGAGAACCCAGTTCCTGAAGACAATAGGACAGTGAGCATGGATTTTTCAAAGTATAATAATATCGCCCCATATAGGGGCAAAGACTTCGATGATGCCATAAAGCGTGTGCTTGAGCATAGGGAATATGTGGGTGCCTTTGTGTCTATGCTTGTTGGCAATGATCTGGAAGCTGTCTACAGGTATCTTGCTGATATTTTAGATAACATCAGCAAAGTACGCTCCTATCCAGAGTTCCAGCAGAGGATAACCGCAGGTATCTTTGTCCCTACTGTCATTGATCGTACGATGACAGGCTTTTCTGATTCAGGCTATGATGTGATAGATCCCAGCAAAGGATATCTTTTCCTCTCCAATCATCGCGATATCATCCTGGACTGTGCTTTGTTGGATTATACGCTGATGCGCAGTGGCAAGCCTCTCTGCGAGATGGCTTTTGGTGATAACCTGATAATGAATAAATTCACAGAGGATCTCTTCCGCCTCAATGGAGGAATCATCGTTCGTCGTGCCCTGGGTATGAAAGAGAAGTATCTCGCATCTGTTGAGCTTTCATCATATTTTGTGGAAGCTATCACAGAGGCTAATATCTCTGTATGGCTTGCTCAGCGACCAGGAAGGGCAAAGGATGGTATTGATACTACCCATTCATCGATTATCAAGATGCTTTATCTTTCCCAGAAAGGCAAAGGCATTACGTTCTCTGAACTGATCAACAATATGAACATCCTTCCTATTTCCATCAGTTATGAGTATGACCCTAATGATATCAACAAGGGCAGAGAAGAAGTGTTGCGTGTCCAGCATCATGGCGAGTACGAGAAGAAGAAATATGAGGACCTCGTTTCCATGGCTCGCGGACTGAAAGCCCAGAAAGGCAGGGTGCACTTAGCTGTTGGTACTCCTGTCAAGGGTGATTTCAAGACACCTGAAGAGGTCGCGCGGGAAGTTGATAGACAGATCCACATGAACTATATGCTCTGGGATACAAACAAAGCGGCTTATGATTATCTTGAAAAGAGCGATAGATATGCAGATGACTTGAAGGATTTCGATACAGAAGCCTTCTTGCATCGTTTCAGCCATCTTGCTCCGGATGTCCGTGATTTCGTACTCAATAGCTATGCGAATCCAGTTCGCTCCAGACTCAAGGAGGAAGGGGAGGCATGAAGCGTCTGCTCTTGCTTGCATTGCTTGTGCTTTCCATCCTTTCCTGTACGGAAAAGGACTTTGAAGTGTACTCCCTCTCTCTCAGCATGGAGAGGGAGATTTCTCTTTCAGAAGATGAGAGGACGGAAGTAAACAGACTCTTCATCAATGCTTCTCTCTCCGATCCTGACATGGTTTATTCTTTCCGCCTCACATCCCCTGATGGAGATCTTGTCTGGGAAGGAGGCTTTGACGGAGATGGTGAGGAAAAAGTTTCTCAGCCTTGCGAGATTACAGAAGATGCAATCTTCCCCGAAGGAACTTATTCCATCTTGTTATACTCCGATGGAGGCACTGAGCATGAAAGCAACGCAGAACTTCGTTATGAGACGGATCTTCGCTATTTTGCTTCCGATGGTTCTCTCACGGCTCCATGCTCCGTCAGAGAGATTGATGGGAGCGGCAATGAGCTTGCCTCCTCTGCAATGGAGGAGGGCGCAATAAGGAATGCTGATAGCGTTACTGCTTATATCGAGTATGAGGATCAGTATGGGAATACTGTGAATATCATACAGTCCTTCCCACCATCTGACGCAGATCCTTCTCTTTCAGTTTAATAAGGAATGTCCGTCCATGTGGACAGGCTGGTTCAGAGAGGCTGAAGACTTTCTTTATAAGTTCTTCAGCGCTCCATCTGTCTATATCATCTCCCGCTTTGATAGCAGCGCGGCAAGCGATGACAGCAAATAGCTTTGATTCCAGTTCCTTCTCATCCAGGCGCGATGATTTTATAAAATCAATAATCTCTGTCTCTATCGCTCTGCAGCATGCGGGCAGTGCAGAGATTTCCCAGACCCCATCATCTGTTCGTGAGAGCATAATGCCTAGCTTTGTATAAACTTCTGTATGCGCTGAAAGAAATTCATCGCCGATGTTATCCATCTCGATTCTTATAGGAATGAGAAGATTCTGCACCGTCTTCTGCTCCAACAGCTCATCATACAGAATCCTTTCATGTGCAGCATGCTGGTCAATCAAGTAGAGTTCATCGCCACGTTCCGCAATGAGAAAGAGGTGGAACGCTTGGCCGATATAGCGGATAGGAACCTCATTGCTATCTGCTCTCTCTTCAGCTTTCGCGCTTTCCGCTTCCTGCTGTCTTCTTTCCCGTTCTTTCGCTAATGCTTTCGCTTTCTCAAGCCAATTAGCATCCTTTTCTCTATATTCAGCATTCACACGCTCTGCAATGCTATCTCTATGCTTCGGACCTTCCTTGAATGAATATCTTCGGTTATCATTCTCTTCTTTGATGAATGGTGTTTCCTTCTTCTTTGCTTCAAGATAGAACTCATTCTGTATAGGAGTTATCTGCGGAATCTTCCGTTTTATCCCATCTTGCAGAAGCGTTGTGATCATATGATGGATTTCCGCTTTGTTCCTGATTTTAACTTCTTTCTTTGTTGGATGGATATTGAAGTCCACCATTTCAGGATCATCATTGATGAACACAGCTGCATATGGAAAGGAGCCTCCTGGCAGCAATTCACCATAACCGTAAGTAACAGCTTGCACCAGTGAATACTCATCCACAGGACGGCCATTGACATAAATCCTGATTTCTTTCCTGTCTGAACGTTTAACGGCAGAATTTCCTGCTACGATATCAACAGAGAAGCCATCTCCATCACCATGCAGGAACTCTGTATCTCCATCTGCAATGCCTTCAGGACGATAAAGCATCATCACGCGTTCTTTGAGTGCACTGCATTTTGGCCAGTCCAAGCGTATAGCGCCATCGGAGATGAATGTGAATCTGACAGCAGGGTAGGCAAGTGCTTTCTGCACTAGCATCTGCCTGCACATTGCTGCTTCCGATGATGGACGCTTGAGAAATGAGCGTCTGGCAGGAATCTGCAGGAAAAGGGATTCCACTGTTACTACAGTACCTTTGTCTGGGCCGATGTTCTTGATTTCTTCTCTCTCTAGATTGTCGATGACAAGCGTGGATGATTCACCCGTCTCCTGTGAGTGCGTCGCTACTGTGAGCTTGGAGACTGCTCCTATTGAATAGATTGCTTCGCCTCTGAAGCCAAGTGTATGGATATTGTAGAGGTCATCCTGTGTGTGAATCTTGCTTGTGGCGTGTCTTGTACCAAGAAGAGCTAAATCGGTTCTGGCTATGCCTGAGCCATTATCTGCGACGGAGAGCTTATCTATCCCTCCGCCATCTATAGATACTTTGATTTCATCTGCGCCAGCATCGAGCGCGTTATCGAGCAGTTCCCTCAGTACTGATTGTGGTCTTTCAATAACCTCTCCTGCGGCTATCCGCGAGGAGAGGAGAGGGTCGAGAAGATTTATTCTTCCCATTAGAATGAAAGCCTTGCTTTGATCGTCAGCATAGGATCGGAGACTCTTCTAGCTGTTGGAGCATTGATCCATTCGCTGTCTTCACGCTCTGCAAATCTTTCAGAGAGGAGAGCTGAGAAGCCTACGCGGCCAAAGTCGAAGTCCGCTCCGACTGAGTAGACAGCACCTCTTGAGATGTAATCGAGGAATGATGTCTTCTCGCTGAAGGAAGCAACAAGGTCTTCTTTCGCGAAGGAAGCATAGAACCTGATGCTGTCGTTGATGGTTCCTCCGATTGAGAGGGAAGCATAATCACCGGCGTCAGTTGTGAATGCCATGATATCGGAGACAGAGTATGAAGCTCTGAGATCGAAGAATCCAAGATCAAGCGCGAATGTTGCTTTTGCGAAGTACTTGATATCATTGCTTCCTGTATCTCCTGCAAGCACATCGTTTATTGTATCTGCACCAACATCTTCTCTTGCAGCTGTCAGCTCGTTGAACATGCTTGGCTCAAGTCTTCCGTTCCTGATACCACCTTCGACTGAGAATGCCACTGTATCAAGATCCATGCTGAATGAGAGACCAGCCATGTAATCATACATAGTCATTGTCGAGAAGTCGTAGATGATATTGGCCATCTCCATATTGCCATCTCTGAAGGCCGTTGAGACTTCTCCGATTCCATAGAGGCTGATTTCAAACGCTCTCTCGAGGAATGGGAACTCAAGCCTTACTTCTGGATACATCAGGAGCGCGTACGCACTGAATGTGTTCTCAATCAGCACTTCTGTAGGAAGTGTCAAACGGAACTTAGGCCCGTTTGTATTACCGAAAGCAACACTCATCTCAGTGTAGTGTGGTGCCTCTGCATCATCTGCATAAAGGCTGAGTGAGAAGTTGTCGAGATTGAGTCCAAGTCTGAGAGTCAGATCTCCTTCACGTCCGAATTCATCATAGAGTGTACCGTTCTTTCTGTAATTGCGACCTGCAAGGATGTAGCCGATGCTATCCTCGTCAGCGATTTTGATAGAATCGATCACTGCAAGTGAATCTGTCACAATCCTGTAGATTCTTGCAGCCCCATCAATTTCATTCATGCCGAAGTCCCATCTGTCATGACCATTGAAACCAGCAAGGAGGAATTCTCCCTTCTCATAAGTCAGCTTAAGTGGGGCACGGAGTGCGATATTGTAATCATCATTGCCGAACGTGACTCTTGGCATTGCGATGAATACAGGCATTGATTCACCATCAGCAATCACGTATTCAACACCAGTGATGATATCCGCAGAGATTGGGAACGTTGTGTTGAATGGCTTTGCTTCCTCTCTCTCTCTTCCAAATGTGGAAACGGAAGAAGCGAAAGTGAGCGCGAATCCATTGTCTGCGTTGTAGCTTACAGCCATGCGTGCATCAAGAGGTCCAAGCTCTGCTCCGATGCCACCATAATATTCAGCGCTGTTCTGGAAGGAATCTTTCTCAAAATCGAACTGTGTTCTGAATCCACCGAAGATTCTCAGGCCCCAGAGATTTACATATGCAGAAGCATCTACATAGCTGTTCTCCCATGCCATCTTCATTGTGTCGAGATTGAGATCAACCCAGCCATCTGCACGTACGCCGAAGAGATCACTGTCGTAGGATGCGGATGCAATGATGGACAGATAGCCATTTGCTGCTGTTGTATCTACTGCCTGGAATGCTGTTCCGAAGAGTCCATAGTGGAGATTCTCTGTCGAATATGCAGCGCCAATCTCAGCGCTCAGTCCGTTCCATCTGACAGGGATGGATGCTGTTATCAGCATACCATTCTCTGTGAATGGGTTAGCGGAGAAATCGCTAGTGTTGATAGCTGTTGTTCCGCTTGCTCTGAATCCAAGATTGACATCGGAAGTCCAGAGTATTGGGAGATAGAGCGCGACTTCAGGATAAAGCACAGTCTCGTTGATAGCTTCAGGCTGAATCGAAGAAGCAGAACCAATTGTGATGGAAGCTGGGTAGATATCGCCGATGCTTGCTGTGAGCTCTATGCCGCCAACCGCTTTTCCTCCTTCTCTTCTGAATGAGAGATCGGAGAGCCAGATGCGATGGCTGTAATACTCTGATGAGAATGTATGGTTGAGAGAGAGGGCAGAGTACTTGCCGTCATAACCATGATCCAGACCGAGGAAGAGGCCTGATGCATCTCCGGAAAGATAGCTATTCCTGTCGATTGCGAGGGTGACAGCATCGCCATAATAGCTGATCTCTTCGATGAAGTCTGTGCCAAATCCAATCCATTCAGTTACTGTATCTGATTTCAGCCCATTGATAATCGCAAACGGGTCTGCATTGAGGGTGAGTGTGAATGCGCCGACCTTGAGCGATGGTTGCAATGCGATGCCGAAATTTGAATCTCCGTTCTGGTTCCCGTATGCTCTAGATGCAAGCCTTATATCGAAACTTACATCGCTTCCTTTCTTTTCTGTGGCTGTCTCTGCAGCGATAACTTCCTCAGTCTCTGCGGCAGGTGTTGCAGCCTCTTCGCTTTCCGCAGCAGACATTGCAGCTTCTCCGCTCTCTGCTGGAATTACATCGATGATTACAGCGACAGGCGCTACAGAAGTTGTAGTGATGACAGATGGTGATGATGGAACCTCAACACTTGTGACTTCTATAGTTGTCTCGCTGGATACAGTTGAAGAAGGGGATGTCGGGACCGCGTGTGGGATGATATCGACAACAGTACGCTCTGGCATCGTTTCGGTCTCCACGCTGATTGCAGATGCAGATGGTACTGCATAAGGGACAACTGTTATTGTCTCAGTCTCAGGGGAGAGTTCAGTCTCTGCCGAGATTGCAGCTTCCTGAGGAACTGCAGGAGGAGTTACAGTTATGACTTCAGCTTCTTCTCCGATTTCTGTCTCAGCTGTGAGTTCAGTCCCTGCTGGAACTGGAGCGGGAACTACATCGACAGTCTCAGTTTCTGGAGTGACTTCAGTCTCTGCCGAGATTACAGCTTCCTGAGGAACTGCAGGAGGAGTTACAGTTATGACTTCAGCTTCTTCTCCAGTCTCTGTCTCAGCTGTGACTTCAGCCCCTGCTGGAACTGGAGCGGGAACTACATCGACAGTCTCAGTTTCTGGAGTGACTTCAGTCTCTGCCGAGATTGCAGC
>JADIMT010000104.1 GCA_017694595.1 Candidatus Ornithospirochaeta stercoripullorum
GAGTTCTAATTACCTATTAACCAACCTAATAAAAAATAAGAAAATTTCACACGAGGGCGCTTTTTGCTCTTTTCCTTTACTGCCGATGTATTTATCATCAAGCGCAAGGAGAAAAATACCATGCATGATGAAACACAGCGTGTCTATGAACACGTACTGAAGACCGATCCTGATCAGAAGGAATTCCAGCAGGCGGTCTACACATTCCTTCTTTCTATCGACAAAATCATCGAAGATCTCCCTGAAGTATCTTATCACAAGATTCTCGAGAGAATGACAGAACCAGAGAGAGTGGTTATGTTCAGAGTTCCTTGGATTGATGATGAGGGCAAGGTACAGATCAACAGAGGATTCAGAGTCGAGATGTCTTCAGCTATTGGCCCATACAAAGGAGGCCTGAGATTCCATCCGTCGGTAAACCTCTCCATCATGAAATTCCTCGCATTCGAGCAGGTTTTCAAGAACAGCCTTACAGGACTGCCAATGGGTGGTGGCAAAGGTGGTTCAGACTTCAATCCCAAAGGAAAGTCAGAAGCTGAAGTGATGCGTTTCTGCCAGTCATTCATGACAGAGCTTTACAGACATATTGGAGCTGACACGGACGTTCCAGCTGGCGATATCGGAGTTGGTGGACGCGAGATCGGCTATCTCTTCGGGCAGTACAAGAGAATCACAAACCAGTTCACAGGCGTTCTCACAGGAAAGGGAATGGACTTCGGTGGTTCAAATATCAGGCCAGAAGCTACAGGCTATGGTCTTGTCTATCTCTCTGATGCCATCCTCAACGGCAACGGCATGAAGCTTGAGGGAAAGACATGTCTCGTCTCTGGTTCAGGAAACGTTGCTCAGTATACAGTTGAGAAGCTCAACGAACTGGGAGCAAAGGTCGTCACGCTCTCCGACTCTTCAGGCATGATTTACGATGAGAGTGGAATCACACCAGAAAAGCTCAGATGGGTAATGACTCTCAAGAACGTAAAGCGTGGCCGCATCCGTGAGTACGCAGAAGCATTCAAGGGCGTTGAGTATATTGAGCGCGACCCATCAGTGCCAAATCCAGTGTGGAACATCAAAGCAGATTATGCATTCCCATGCGCAACACAGAATGAGATTCTCGAGGAAGACGCAAAGAATCTTGTAAAGAACGGCATCAAGCTTGTTGGCGAAGGTGCTAACATGCCATGCTCCCCTGAAGCTGAGAAGACACTCATGGGAAGCGGTGTACTCCTTGCACCTGCAAAGGCTGCAAATGCTGGCGGCGTAGCTGTATCTGGTCTGGAGATGTCTCAGAACTCTGTGCGCATGCAGTGGACAAGAGAGAGAGTCGACTCCGAGCTCAGGACTATCATGCAGAACATTTATGCTAATATCAGTGAGGCTGCAGAGAAGTACTCAGAGAAGAACAACTATGTTGATGGTGCTAATATTGCAGGCTTCATGAAAGTCAGCCGCGCTATGCTCGCAGAGGGCTATGTGTGATGCATCAAATAGGTTTTGATAGTGCAAAATACGTAAAAGAACAGACAGAATATATTCTTGAAAGAGTCCGGGAGTCGTCTTCCGGACACCTTTACATAGAATGTGGAGGCAAGCTTCTTCATGATAAGCACGCTTCCCGTGTACTGCCTGGTTTCGACGAGAATAACAAGATGAAAGTCTTCCAGGCTCTGGGAGACAGAATAGATATCATCATATGCATCTATGCCGGAGATATCGAGCGGAGGAAAATCCGCTCAGACTTCGGCATAAGTTATGATGCAGATGTATTGAAGATGATTGATGATTTCGCATCCTATGGCCTTAAATGCGATAAAGTCGTAATTACACGCTTTGAGAATCAGGTAGCGGCTACCGTTTTCAAGAACAAACTGGAGAGGATGGGCATCCATGTCTACACTCACCCTGCAACTCCTGGCTACCCTTCAGATATCGATGTGGTTGTCTCAGAGCAAGGCTATGGAATGAATGAGTATATCCCTGTCTCAGCCCCTGTCGTGATTGTCACTGCACCTGGTCCGGGTTCTGGAAAGCTTGCAACATGTTTATCGCAGATGTATCACGAAGCAAAGATGGGAATGAAGCCAGGATATTCAAAATTGGAGACATTTCCTGTATGGAACCTTCCGCTCGATCATCCTGTAAACATCGCATATGAAGCAGCTACTGCTGATATTGGGGATGTCAATCTGATAGACCACTTCCACCTCTCCGCTTATGGCAAGATTGCTGTAAACTACTCACGGGATTTGGAAGCATTCCCGCTCCTTGCAAGAATACTTACGAGGATTACAGGTGACTGCGTTTACAAGTCCCCTACTGATATGGGTGTCAACAGAGTCGGCTTTGGAATTACAGATGACGGGGTATGCCGTGAAGCTGGAAAGCAGGAAATCATACGTCGTTATTTCCAGATCAGGACAGATTATGTCTCTGGCCGGGAAGATAAGGAAACTGTAAACAGGATATCAGCTATCATGGATAAAGCTGGCTTAAAGCCAGAAGACAGAGTCGTAGTAGCACCTGCGCGTGAAGCACTTGAAAAGGCAATTGCTGAGGGCAAAGGCAAGAATGGCACAGTCTGTGCAGCTGCTATCGAGCTCCCAGATGGCAGAGTCGTAACAGCACACAACTCCATCATGCTTCATGCATGCTCTGCACTGCTACTCAACGCGTTGAAAGCAATGACAGGTATACCAAAGGAAAAGGATCTAATCTCCTCCTCTGTCATCAAGAGCATCACAGCAATGAAGAGAGATATACTCAGCGGTAAAGGAGTGAGCATGAATCTTGATGAGATTCTCATCGCACTTGCAATGAGCGCATCTGAAGATGAAGAGGCAAGAAAGGCGCTTGAAGCGCTTCCTTTGCTGAAGAATGCAGAAGTTCATTTGACTCATGTACCTTCAAATGGCGATATCTCGGGGTTGAGAAAACTTGGATTGATATACACAAGCGAGCCGAAATACCCAGAACGAAATACAGGGAAGAAAGAGGATTGAGAATGGATAACAGAGAAAGATTATCGTCTAGGCTAGGATTCATATTGCTCTCCGCAGGCTGTGCAATCGGGCTTGGAAACGTATGGCGCTTCCCATACATCACAGGAAAATACGGCGGAGCAGCGTTCGTTTTGCTCTATCTGCTGTTCCTTGTCTTCATGGGAGTTCCTGTAATGATCATGGAATTCGCTATCGGAAGAGCTGGAAGAAAGAATATCGTAGGGGCTATGAAGAATCTGGAAAAGCCAGGTTCGAAGTGGCATGGCATAGGATATGTGGCTGTCGCAGGAAACTATCTGCTTCTGATGTACTATTCTACTATCACAGGCTGGCTCCTCTATTATTTCTTCTCATTCCTTTCCGGCAAACTCAACTCCTCATTCGATACAGAAGCTGTCAACACGTATTTCTCTTCGCTTACAGCAACGCCTGGCTTGCAGATTGGGATGATGGGTCTTGCCCTGCTGATTACAGCAGCTGTAGTAATCATAGGACTTAAGAATGGTGTTGAGAAAATCACTAAGGTCATGATGGTGATTCTCTTTATACTGATGATTATTCTTGCTATCCATTCCTGTCTGCTGCCTGGTGCTGGAGAAGGAATCTCATTCTATATGAAGCCTGATTTCGGCAATCTGGTTCACGAATATGGTTTTGGCGAATCTGTCTTCGCGGCTATGGGACAAGCATTCTTCACGCTCTCTCTTGGAATCGGTGCTATGGCTATATTTGGCTCATATTTCGACAGGAAGCGTTCACTTGGCGGTGAATCTATCAGAATCATCTGCCTCGATACAATGGTAGCTCTCCTTTCAGGCTTCATAATCTTCCCTGCATGTTCTGCGTTCGGAGTCGAGGCTGGTTCTGGTCCGGGACTTCTCTTTATATCATTGCCAAATGTATTCACGCAGATGGGGCTTGGAAATTTGTGGGGTGCTGTCTTCTTCCTTGCTATGATCTTCGCAGCGCTTTCAACGCTTATAGCAGTATTTGAGAATATATGTGCCTACTGGATGGATATGCATGGCTGGTCAAGAAAGAAAGCTGCATTGATCAACTTCATAGCTCTCTTCGTGCTTTCGCTTCCTGCAGTCTTTGGATACAACGTGCTTTCTTCAGTACAGCCTCTAGGTGCAGGCTCAACAATTCTCGACGGAGAGGATTTTCTTGTTTCGAACATCATCCTTCCATTGGGAAGCCTCGCATATGTCATATTCTGCACACACCGCTATGGTTGGGGTTGGGATAAATTCATAGCTGAGGCCAACATGGGAGACGGACTGAAGATTCCACAGGCTCTCAGAATCTACTGCGCCTGGATTTTGCCAATCATCATCGCAGTCATTTCAGTAAATGGAATCGTTACAGCGCTGATTTGAAAAATCACTTTCGGAAATCGACAGCAACCATTAATCAAACACAGAGCAGGACTACGGCCCTGCTTTGTACGTTAAAGTGAAAAATCCATCCATTCGAGACAGGAAACTCCCGCAATATGCATTCGTGACTAGCTAATTTGTCTATCTTCAACCAGAAATGAGTGTCTGGACGGCCATTGCCAAGCCATATCGAGAATCTGAGAACATTTTTGACTGCCAAGCAACGACAACCGAATGCTGGCTTCAGAAGCTGTCCTGTAAGTTCCTGTTTCTTTCCACTATTCGTTTAATCTCATCTGAAAAGAAGTAAAAAGATATTGTCTTATCAGTTAGTACCTGAAGCCGATTGACAGTGCAGGAGAAACATAAAAATCCCCAGAGAATGCAGCATCTGCTGTGTTCAGATTAATACCCAGCATGTCATATCCGATATATACCCAAAAGTCTGGGATGCAAGTCCTCCCATATGTTCATCATCCCTGAATTCATAATTCACACCAACACTTGTCAGTCATTCAAAAGAGGCCAAAGCAGAACCTGCTGCCATAATATGCAATGATTGTGAAGATAAGAATTATCTTTTTCATTTTATTTCTTATTATTTTGTTCGGCATGTTTTCTAGCTTCTCGCTGGAGCCTTTCTTTCGCTTCTGCGACACTTTCTCCATCTCTTTTGAGGTATCGATTGATGAATGCCTCTTCTATTTTTGAGAATCCTCCCACAACACCATCCTGGATTTTAGAAAACCCTGATGTGACTTCTTCTTCAATCTTCTCATTTGCGTTTGCGATTTTCGATTTCATCTTCATTCCTCCTGTATGAAATCATTGAGATTCCTATTGCGGCTATGAAAAGGCATGCCGCACTTCCGCTGATGATGTTCATCATGTATGCCCAGTCATGATTTTCATTTCCAAATGAAATGATCATCGAGCGCTGAAGGCTCAGCATCGAGGCTGCAAGTTCCGCATATGATATCTCCCTTATAATCCTGGAAACTGATTTGCTGTCCTTTTTGTCTTTTATGGTTCTGGCAACGGCGAATCCAAGTTTTGTGAACGTATATGCAGCTATGGTTATCATGACAATCTCTCCATGGCCTTCTGTTACCTGCTGTTTGGAAGTGACATATACAATTGAAGCCATTACAAAAACGAGAAAGAGCATGATGAAACCGGAGACATGGAATAAATCAGCTCTGCAATTATTCTCACCATTCTTCCTCCACTCCATAAGAATCATTAAACGCATAATGCAGAATGGAAAAAGGAACATTGCAATCATCAGATACCATTCTGACTGATAGTTCCATGCCAGAATAAGGTTAAACAATGCGTAAGTTGCATTATATATAATGGCAAGTGTGGTTTTCAGGATATCCCTGTTCACTCGATCTTCCCGCAACCATGCCCAGATAGCCTTCAGCCACATTCTCAGCTCAGTCTTCTATTCCTTTTATAAGCGGAATAAGCATCAACAAAATGAGTATCCCGGCAAGCCCCAGGATGATGCCAAGTGTCATATTGTTCCATACCATCGTGAAGCACATGCCACAGCCAAATACAAGAGCTCCGAAGATTCCGACTATGATTGTAAGAATCATGTGCCCTGAAATCTCAACAGGAGCTTTGTTTGTCATCTTTCTGTAAATGATGATTGTCAGAAGTCCAAGAATAAGACCGATGACACCAAACACGATGCCTTGCCTGAACGCATTCCATTCCGGTATGAGTGCCATGCACATCCCTAGTGCAAAGAAAACAATACTTATTGTTGTCAACAGCATTGTAACGAATGTACTTTTCTTCATTTTCTGTTATTCTCCTATAAAATCAACAGTTGTTGCTTTATTCTGGTGAGAATGTACTTTGAACAAAGAAGACTATTCAACTACAATTAAATATACAGATGTTGAGATAAAGAAAAATGAATACCGCAAACAACAAAAGAAGAAAAGAAACACTCGAGACGATAAAGAAGACATTCGTGGAATTGATACAGAATCAGGAACTTGATCAGATATCAATATCCCAACTGTGCAAAAAAGCAGGAATCAACAGGACAACCTTCTATGCCTGCTACGATGGGTTGCATGATATCGCAGATTCTATACGCAAGGATCTTGAGGATAATATGGTGGAAATGTACAGAGATGAGATTGAGAACCGGAAAAGCCGCAATGACTATCTCAAACTGTTCCGCCACATAAAGGATAACCAGATTTTCTATCGTACATATTTCAAGCTTGGATATGATACACAGCTGAAAGGCTTTGGCTATGACGCAAAAGCTGCCGCGAAATACTTTGATAATAAATTCATCCAATACCATTCCGAGTTCTTCAGGGCAGGCATTACAAGGATAATCCGCATGTGGCTTGAGAATGGCTGCGAGGAAAGTCCGGAGGATATGATGGAGATTATCAGAAGCGAATATAAAGGAAGATTGGCACAGGACGGAGAGAAGTAAAAACAGCAGCTTCTCTTCCCTTCTGCATATACAGGATAAGAAACAAAAGGGGGAATAGATAGACTGGCATATCAGGCAATGCCGTTGTACTGCTTTTCTTGTTCCGGATATGCTTTAGCTTGGCTGATCACAAGAAAAAACTCCTTGCGTGCAAGGAGCCAAGCAAAGAAGGTGCGAATCGGATTCGAACCGATGAAAAGCGGTTTTGCAGACCGCCCCCTTAGGCCACTTGGGTATCGCACCAAAAACTAAATGCTCTGTGAAATATACCAGATGTTTTCATTTCAATCAAGGGGATGCAAATATTATCTCTTTAGCCATAGCTAGATTCTCTTCCATAGTAGAAGGTTATCAGAGAACTCTGTGCTCAGCCTGCCACAATCTTTAAGATAGGAGAGATATGATCTGACAGTACTGCCGACAAGAGCGTATTGAACCATATCCATCGTAAGATTGTAGTGATAAAAAAGCTTCTGCAATATATTTTCGAAACTTATTGCCTCATTGCAAATGCTGACGATTAGCTCAGATGCCTCCTGTGTCTTCATGATGTTATATTGAGCGAGTTCAGCAATGCTCTCACATGCCTCTGCATGGGATGGTACGAACAATCTGGCTTCCATCGAAGAGACCTTCGCAAGTGTCTCAATATATGATTTCACATCGTAGATAAAAGGCAGGCCATACTTATCAAGCGTTTTTCGAGAAGAAAGACAATCTGCAAGGAAGACAACATTATCAGGAGTTCTATAGCCAACCATATCAAAGAAGTGTCCAGGAAGCGGAATCATCTCAAAGCCTTCAGGCAACGAGATCTTTGAAAGCAGCTCTGCTTCACTCTCTTGCGCTAGGAGGAATTTGTGCCTGAGATCTTTCATCGGATACCCACCATACAGGAACGAAGGTTCCAGAATCGTATAACTCGAGAAAGCCTGCTCAATCCCAGGCGCAAAAATCTGGCAGCCAGTATGGTCTTGCAAATACTTGTTACCTCCAATATGGTCAGCATTGGAATGTGTGGTATATATAGCTTTCAGAGTCCAGTCGTTCTGCTCCAGTATCTGCCTGATTTTCCTTCCTGCCTCCTTATCACTGCCACTGTCAATGAGACAGACATCAGTATCTGAAAGACGATAAAGCCCTATCTTAGCTGGACTCTGGATATAATAAGTATTATTTGTTACCTGAACCAGTTCGTACATAGATGTATTATATAATAGCGTTGGAGGTTATATGAGAAAAATCATGCTTTTCGCATTGGCTGTCCTGCTTGTTACGCCCCTAGGAGCAAGTGACTTTGGATTTGCAGGAATCAGCGCGGGTTACTCTACAAGGACCGATGCCGCTTTGATTGGCTTCAACGGCACATACAGCTATCTCCCTGATATCAACAGGCAGCTTAGTATCGGATTCGGTTCTCATGGAGACTTCGCTATAGGTGTCAATAAAGAAAACGATATACCAATCTTCTTCGCCGTACTCTTCGGTCTTGCTGTAGAATACAGGATTAATGAATACGTTTCTCTAGATTTTCTTCTCGGTCCAGGCATAGTCGCAGAAGCAGATAAAATTGACACATACGTATCACTGGGCCCAGCGCTAGATGCATCGTTTACTTTAGGGTTTGGCAAGAACAGTATCGCTGGCTTCACTGCAGGTGCCACGCTTTACCCAAGCTTCAGCCTTCTCTCCGAACGCACTGACACATTCTCACTTGCTGTCCTTGGATACATCGGCGTGTCATTCCGCTTTCCTATAACAGCCATCGTTGTACCAGTCGTGGCTGAGATACTCGATTAAGCTTCTCCGCTTTCTGAGAGCTTCTCCAGCAAAGATTTAAGAGCTCTGAAATGATAATCCGAAGGAAGCAATGCCCAGCTCTTTGTGCGTTTGAAGACGACACCTTCCTCTGTGAACTCGACAGAATAGAATCCCAGACCGATTCTCGGGTTATCGTAGCTGATAAACCCATTGCCAACGAATACAGTGCGCGACTGGCCCGGTTGCAATGAGAGATTCTTAGTACCCTTTGGTCCTGTATTGAAGCCAAGCGTGACAGAACGGATTTCAGGAGTTCCACCATCAAATAGCGCCCATGGGGCATCCATCCTTCCAAGATAGTTCTCTGCGATGTCGACATTGGGGAATGTGAATGAATCATTCTCTTCAGCACGCGGTGTGAACATGAAGTAAATCAGCTGGCATTTTGGATTATTCAGAGCGGCCCAGCCCACAGGATTCTTGTCAGGTATCTTGCCTATCATGTAATCATAAGTACCCGTCGGAGGTGGTACAAAGCCAGCATCCGCATTACCACCACGCACTAGAGGCGCATGCTTCAGATCATCAAACACAACGCCTGGCATGATTCTATTGAACCCGGATTCGCGGCGCGAGAGCGCATATGCTGTCCAGTATCTGGCATCAGAAGAAATCAATGAAGCTGTCTCCAACAGTGGCGAAGAGAGCATGCTGTGCCATGAGAGAGAACCTCTCAGTTCCTCTTCCCCTGTATTCGTGATTCTCAGCGCTGTATAAAGCACGGGATGACCAGGAAGGAGTAAATCTACTTTCTCTAAACGGAACCTATTGCCTTCTTCCCTGCTCTTCATCTCGGAAAGCCGCCATACGCCGCCATGTTCTTCTTCTGTTCCATAACGTCTGAGCGTCCAATATGTGCTTACAGAGTTTATATGCTCTGATGAGGAAGATGGGAATGTGAAGTATCCACCACCCGCCTGATAGAGCGCTTCGCTATTCTGCCACCACTCCCCATTCGCATCGGAGATGACACCGGAGCCTGTTCCACGGAAATAAGGGAGGGCAAGCGCATTGATTCTAGCACCTGACAGCGTACGTGATGTCAGCTCGAGGAGAACTTCTCCCTGATCCTCTATCAGGGCGGAAAAGATATCATTCGACATGTATGTTGCATAACGGCCTTCCCATAGCGATAGTCTTCTGATATCCATCAATTCCTCCTTTCTGGCGACAAAGCGAACAAACTGCGTTAATATCATTCTAAAGCATATTGCAGAGGTTATCCATGATAGAAGTATTGCCAGACAGCATATTCCATCTTTCGACACAGAATACAAGCTATATAATCCGAATCCTGGAAACAGGGCATGCGGAACATATTTACTATGGAACAAAGCTACGCGATGCCGCAGCCAGCATCTCTGCGCTAAGCGAAAAGCGCTATGCCAGAGCAGGCATGGGCACATACACGGACAGGAATTTCAAAACGCTGGTCCTGGACGATGCGATGCTAGAGTTCTCCGCAGAGGGAAGAGGCGATTATCGTACTCCATTTGTTGCTGTCTCCTTAGGTAAGGATGGCGAGAGAACCCTCGACCTCCGCTTCAAGGAAAAGCGTACAGGGAACGGTACTCTACCATTCAGCACACTACCACAGCCTCAAGCTAAAGATCCTTATGCAGAAGCTGAAAATCTGAGTCTGGTCTTCATAGACAGCCTAAGAAAGATAGAACTGACGCTTTGCTATACTGTATTCCCTTCGACTGACACAATTGTCAGAAGGAGCATGATCAAGAACCTTTCCGGAGAGCGATGCACTATTCGCACTCTCGCTTCCGCTCAGCTCGATTTCAGAGAGACTGGAATGAAAGCTATCACGCTGAGTGGAACATGGGGAAGAGAAATGGAGAAGCGCGAGACTCCTCTCGATAGCGGTACATTCATCTCAGAAAGCAGAAAACTCGGTTCCTCCGCAGAAGCGAACCCCGCTTTTATGCTTTTAAGAAAAGATGGCAGCTGCTATGCGCTCAATCTCATCTATTCAGGACCACATAGAATGAGTGCCTCAGTTACAGAGCATGGCATGACACATGTCGTCTGGGGCCTCAATCCCGATATGTTCACATGGGTTCTGGAGAGCGGAGAGACATTCGAATCTCCTGAAGCTGTCATGACATTCAGCCAGAATGGTGCGGAAGAAGCTGGTGACAGAATCAAAGCATTCATCATGACATCAGTTCTTCGTTCATCTTGGAAGGAACGCATGAGGCCTCTCATGTTAGACACATGGGAAGCTGTCAGGTACTCAACTACTGAGACAACAATCTCTGATCTTGCAAAAGGCGCAGCAGAGATGGGTTGCGAAGGACTTCTTGTCAATGATGGCTGGTTTGGTGCCCGCAGCAATGACAGGACTAGCCTTGGAGACTGGTATGTGAACACTCAGAAAATCCCATCAGGATTGACAGAGCTAGCAACGATGGTCCATCGCAAAGGGCTTTTGTTCGGTCTATGGTTTGAACCTGAAGCTGTCAGTGTGAAATCAGTGCTGTATAAGACACACCCTGAATGGATCATCGGCCGCAATGGCGAGAGCAATGCTGAAGGACGGCATGAAGAACTCCTGGATATCACAAGATATGATGTGCAGGACTGGATTATCTCGACAATCGTGAAAATCGCGGGGCTTGTCAAACTCGATTACCTCAGATGGGATCTGAACAGGCATTACTCAGACCTCTACACGCTGAGCGGAATTCGCGACTATGGCATGTATGCGCATGAATATGCCTCCGCGCTCTATAAAATACTCTCAGCTATAGGAGAGCGTTGTCCTGAGATGTATATCGAGACATCAGCAGGTGGCGGTTCCCGGTTCGACTTAGGCATGATGAGCGTCTCCGCATCCATAACTCCAAGTTGCGTCTCGGATCCGATTGAGCGGGCAAGAATGCTATGTACAGCAACGCTGATGTATCCACAATGCGTAATCTCGACTGTTGTCTCGCCTTCCCCGAATTCCACGACACGCCGCATCGTCGACAGAGAGACAAGATTCAACATAGCTGCTTTTGGAGTCCTCTCCTACTCGATGGATACTTCATCGTTCTCACGTGCTGATATGAAAGCATACAAAGAGCAGATAGAGTTCTACAAAACATTCCGTCATCTCCTTGAAACAGGACGTTTCCGCTTGATAGAAGATGGAAACAGAACAATCTGGAGTGTAGCGGATGAGGACAGATCCACTATCCTTCTTCTCTATCTGCAGAAGATGATCAAGCCGAACACAACCTCTGAGCGCCTTATCGTGCCAGATGCTAATCCAAGCTATAATTACAGAGTATTCTCACGTCGTCACACGATTCCAGAGAAAGAGATCTATGCATATCCTGAGGAGGCTGAATGCTATACGATTCCGGGAGACGCGCTCAAATGGGGAGGCATTGCAATGGTTGAACAGCTTTCAGGCATCGGCCATCATGATGGTATGAGAATGCTTGGGGACTGGTCATCCAGAATTTACATCATCAGGAGGATTGAAGATTGAACAATATAGTCATCGCAGGAGCTGGAACATTTGGAACTGCTGTTGCTGAACGTCTGACATGGAATATCAACAACAGAGTGACTCTGCATACTATCGAAAAGGACGTCGAGAAAGAGATAAATGACAAACATACGAACAGGAAATATTTCCCAACGCGATTTCTGAACAGATATCTCACGGCGACTTCTGATTTCTCAGTCTTCAAGGAAGCTGATGTCATAATGCTCGTCATCCCATCGCAAGTGATTGTCCCGTTTTCAGAGGAGATCAGGAAGAACACAGCCAAAGAGCCACTGATCATCAACTTGGCAAAAGGAATGAGCGACGACGGGGCTTTTATCACGGAGAAGATCCCATTCAGCCGTACAGCAAGCATGAAAGGACCATCCTTCGCGATTGAGACAATCAATGGCTTTCCTACATCATTCACATTCGGAGGCAGGAAAGAGGATTATGATTATTTCAGGAAGGAAGTACTTCCAGATACACAATTCTCACTCGACTGGTCCAAGGATGTCAGAGCTGTAGAGCTGATGAGCATACTGAAGAATATGTATGCTATCGCAATCGGCATCGTTTCAGGCAAATTCAACAGCCCTAATGTAGACTTCCTCGTCTACACAAAAGCTGTCAATGAGATGAGAGGCCTTCTGAGAATCTTCGAATGTGATGAAGAGACTATCTTCCGCTACTGCGGCATAGGGGATTTGGGGCTTACAGCTCTCAATGACCTTTCCAGAAACAGGACTCTTGGCATGCTCATCGGCAAAGGCTTCGGCTATGACTCGAACTCAAAGTCATCAACTGTAGTAGAAGGACTGAGAACCATAAAGCTAATCGGTGAAATCACAAGACAAAAAGGTGTCTCTGACGACTTTCCATTAGTGCAGGCGCTCTATAAGCTGCTCTATGAGAATGACACTCTCAACAATTACACGCTCTCAGTCCTTGGCTGATCAGAGGAAGACACGACGTATATAAACCATATCATCGGGGATAGCTGCAGGCTCTGCACCTGCCCTGATAAGAGGCACACTGCTATCGACAAGAGCTGCGATGCGCGGATATGTCTTAGCCATTATCCCTTTGCCGAGATTGACGCTGTGGCCATCGAGCCTATCGCGGAGAAGAAGTGCCACAATACGGCCGGAAAGAATAGAGAAGACTTCCTCGAAGAACGAGAATGTATTATTCTTTCCATCTTCATCAAGCATTCCAAGAGCATCCAGGACTATCTGCACATCGGGCTCTGCGTTGATCACATCTGATGCATTTTTCAATCCATTCACGATGCTCTGCTGCAAAGGAATCACAGCGATAACAACACCTGCCTCTGCAGCTTTCTCCACAACAATGCGCAGCGAGAGAAGAAATCTGTCAAAGCTGCCATCACTACCAGGCTTGATAGCAAGATACTTCGCTCCAAGTACTGCAGATACCTGGATAGCGGCACAGCACTCCTCGATTCCCTGCGCTCTCTCATCATCATCCTCGGAGGACAGCTGAGCGCCGGAAACAGCTAAGACAGAGACATCAATGCACTCCTTGGCGAGCTCTGCAAGCTTTTTGCTTCCTATCGTTTTGTAGCTTCCTACAACATGGAAGCTCTCTGGAATATCCAAGAAGACAGTCTCTGCACCCAGAAGCAACATCTTCTCCTTCAGTGCATGCGGATCTGTTGGAGAAAGAGCTGCGGCAGAGAGTCCTATCTTTGTACCAGAACTTCCTCTCCTCTTTCTCGGCAATGTCTTGAAGCGCGGAGGAAAAGCAGCGGGAGCGACTTCGCTCCGTTCAGGGTCGAGGGAACTGATGATTATCTCTTTATCCTGGCTGGAAAGCTTCCTGAATGCTGATGGACTAAGAGAGCAAAAAGCCGAGAATGT
The DNA here is from genome assembly GCA_017694595.1 of Candidatus Ornithospirochaeta stercoripullorum. Taxonomy (GTDB): domain Bacteria; phylum Spirochaetota; class Spirochaetia; order Sphaerochaetales; family Sphaerochaetaceae; genus Ornithospirochaeta; species Ornithospirochaeta stercoripullorum. Next base: position 14,043 of record JADIMT010000104.1, read on the forward strand.
CCTATTGAACTGGGAAGAGGACGAAAAGCCGCAATCCGTGATGATATCATGGATACGTGCATCTGTATAAGAAAGCATCTGAAGCGCATATCTGATTCTCACCTTCTGGATATATGTAATGAAAGACATCCCCATTATCTTCGTGAATTGATGTGAGAGATAGAAAGGAGAGATAGCGAAACGCTCAGCAATATCACTGAGAGAAAGCGGCTCCATGTAATGCGTCTCTATATACTCAGTGATAGCATACATCTTCAAATCCGGCAGACCTGGATGGTTCTCCGCTTTATAAGCATTGTGACGGCTGTTCCTGCTTAGTTCGAGAAGGAACAGAATAAAGCGTGAGTAGATTTCAAGCTGCCAGCCTGATTCTTTAGATTTACCTGCACAGAAGATATCATTAAGACTCTTCACAATCTTTTTCAGATACGTTGGCGGCAAGCGCAGCACAGGTTCCTCTGAATCGAAAAGTGAGAGAATCTTGCCCGCTTGATACTCCATGCCATACACAGGGGCATCAGTATAGAAATTCATGATGATCCGCCTCTGTCCCACCGTACGCTTCGGGTAAATAGACATATGCAGTACATGAGGACGCAGGAATATGATATCCCCCTTATGCAGCTGTATGTACTTGCCATTCAGCAAGTGCGCGGCATCATCTTCCAGAGTGATGAAAATCTCATAGAATTCATGATAATGCTGATTAGCCATATTCATTGGATAAGTTCTTGAACCATAGTCAATGAGAAGAAAAAGCGGATCTGAATCATTATTGACCATTATGGAAAAACCTTCCTCGAAATACAGTGAATCCATTAAATCAGCCATAATCTGATTTTATGGCAAATTACGCATTAGAGTGAAGAGAAGACGGCAATAACTGTGTAGAAAATAACGCATACTACAGTATACTTGCCTTTCGGAGGCTTGAATGAACTGGCATATATCTGAGCTTGAACATGGGTACATAACTAGATATCTCATAACACAGCCGCTTCTGGAAAGAGTCCATGGAGAACCTGTAGCCATCACAGAGGAATCAAATGTCTGGATTGGCTCAACAGCTGCTTCAACACATGAGAATCCAGTGCGTGTAAGCTTTCTCAAGAAGCTTCAAGAGAAAGGTATAAAAGCACCACGCTTCACGCTAGCTGAACCTGAAGGGAATGCTATAGTCAATGGCAATGAAGCAAAAGTACTTTATAAAGCGCCTTTCGGGGATCCTGTTATCGGGGCATCCCTCTTTTCTCCTGTTACAAGATGGCTTAGCCTTGCCGCATACATCGTGCTTGATGCCTCAGAAGAAGGTGCATACAGCTTCCTGCTATCAGTAGAAGGCGGTATGTCCATATTCTCAGACGACAAAGAGATTTTCTCATTCCGTCCTTACAAGAGAAACGAGACTATCGAGACAACATGCACGCTGAACCTCAAGAAGGGAGAGAACATTCTCATAGTCGAAGCTGATGAGTTTGCTGAACGTGATACAGAGCTCGCCGTCTCTTTCAAGCTTATCAGCGGGAAAGGACACATATTGCAGAAAGTGCCTATGGGAGACAGGAATACTGCCCTCATCATGGAAGCAGAACGTGCGATGGAATCGCTGGCATTCGACAGAAGCACCTTCACATCTGGACATATCACATGCTCTGTCGAGAATCCTTTCACTGACCGGGACCTAATCATACACATGTCGGGAGCAACGGAAGAGAATGAAGCGCTTGGACTGCTGAAAACATCAGATGCCATCTTCAAGAAAGGCTCTTGCAAAGCTGACTTAGGCGCTGTAGAGACATTCCCTGTAGGCTTTCTGAGAATGAATGTCTGGACAGAGATTGAAGGCGTGGTCATCAGAACTGTCAGGACATTCGAGAACTTCCCGTTCTCATTTGAAGGCAAGACGTCAGAGAACATCGATGAAAGACGCAAAGAAGCATGGCGTTACTTATCGCTTTACGGTGAAGGAAACGCAAACAGAGCTATGGCACTCCTGTTCACCAATGGTGACAAAGACGAGATAGAGAGAATTCTCCGTGCCCAGCTTGATTTCATCAACAAGCGCAGTGATTGCTCTGATTTCTACATCTCTTACTTTCCTTTCATGATCAGACACTTCTCCTCATCTGGGCTTATCAGGAAAGAAACGCTGCAGGATATGGAAAACTGCCTTCTCTCTTTCAGATACTGGCATGATGAACCAGGCAACGATGCAATGTGGTTCTGGAGTGAGAACCACGCGCTGATGTTCCATGTCTCAGAGCTGATCGCAGGAGAAATGTATCCTGACAGAATCTTCACAAACAGCGGAATGACAGGCAAAGAGAAGCAAGAGAAGGCACTCTCCATGCTTCGCCCATGGTTCGAGACATTCTTCCGCGAAGGCTTTACAGAGTGGAACAGCCCACCCTATCTTCCTATCGACATTCTTGGATTTGCTTCTCTCTACGCACAGACAGAGAACAGCGAGATGAAAGAGAACGCCAGGAAAGCGCTCGAATATGTCTTCCGCCTGCTTGCAATCACAAGCTATGAAGGCATCTTCAGCACGACAAGCGGAAGGACATATCTGAAAGAGCTGATGGGCAACTATTCAAACTGTCCTTCATTCATAAACTGGATAGGTTATGGCATCGGCAATGAATCCCACGCAGGAAAAGGTTCAGTACCAGTGTTGATGAGCATGTACGAGCCAGAGGAAGGAAATCTTCGCTATCACAGGATAGAGGAAGGAAAAGCCCTTTCTTGGAAATCTACCCATGGATACAAAGGCTATGCCAATGTGACTGTCTACAAGACATCAGGTTATCTGCTGTCAGCAGCAAATGACTTCAATCCTGGAAGGAGAGGTTTCCAGGAGGATGTCATCCATGCGGTACTGGGAGCGGAAGCGCATGTCTGGATAACGCACCCCGGGGAATTTGCGCTCTACGGACAGGCACGTCCATCGTACTGGGCAGGCTCTGGAACATTGCCGAGAGTTAATCAGTATAAAGGTTTTGCTTCTGCTATCTGGCAAGTTAGCTCCGAGCATCCTGTCGATTTCACACATGCATACTTTCCCCTCTTCGCTTTCAAGCGTACGCTGATGAAAGAGGGCTGGGCATTTGCGGAGAACGAGCATGGAGGCATGATTGCAATCACTGCAGCAGGCGGAATCACGATGACAGAGAAAGGACCTAACAAGGAAAGAGAGCTTGTAAGTCCTGGAAAGAAGAATATCTGGATAATACGCTGCTCCGATATCTGGAAAGAGAAGAGCTTTGAATCATTCGTTTCCAGAATCATATCCTCAGCATTCGCCTACAATCCAGATGATCTCTCATACAGATTCGATGATGCGGAATATGGCACAATTGAAGCTAGCTGGAACAAGAGTCTCAGCGTGAACGGAAATGCAGAGAATTATGAAGGCTACACACCTTCTGGAACTGTCACTATAGAGGATTTGCAATAAAAGGGAGAGTTTATGAAAAACGAAATCAATAACAAGCTTGAAACACTCATCAAAGGCTTCTTGCCTGTGCTTTACCAAGAAGATGATCCAGACTATGTCTCTGGCAAATTTGCTCCAGGCATAGAAGGAAGAGAAAAGTACAGATACTGGGAATGGACGCAAGGCGTAGGACTTTTCGGGCTCTGGAAACTCTTTGAGAAGACAAATGACAAGAAGTATCTCGATATGCTCACATCATACTATGACGAGAGAATCAAGCAAGGGCTTCCAGGCAAGAATGTAAATACAATGGCCCCGATCCTCACGCTTGAATATCTGGGAGAGTATCTGAAGAGAGAAGATTATCTCGACATTGCTAGAGAGTGGACAGCATGGCTCTATAACGGTGGCCTTCCACGAACTCCTGAAGGAGGATTCCAGCATAGGACAACCGATGATTTCAATGATGGCGAGCTGTGGGATGACACGCTGATGATGAGTGTATTGCCACTGGCAAACATGGGACGTATTGATGGCAGGAAAGAGTACATCGAGGAGTCTATTTACCAATTCCTGCTTCATATCGAGCAATTGGCAGATCCTATCACAGGCCTCTGGTACCATGGTTATTCATATAAGAGAAAAGACCATTTCGCTGGAGCTTACTGGGGAAGAGGAAATAGCTGGGCGACAATCGCACTGCCTCTTTTCGACGAGATTGTCTCACTCTCCCCTGGCTTGAAGAAGTATCTCTCTACAGTGCTGACAAGACAAGTCGAAGCTATCAGCAGATTGCAAGATGGTTCTGGTCTGTGGCACACATTGCTTGACAAGGAAGACTCTTACCTTGAATCAAGCTGTACAGCAGGCTTCGGCTATGGAATACTGCTCGGCATCAAACTCTCGATGCTTGACCCGAAATACACAGCAGTAGCAGAGAAGGCATTGCCAGCTGTGATGGAGCAGATTGATGACAACGGCATCCTTCAGCTCTGCTCATACGGCACACCTATGGGAAGGGAAAGCCAGGATTGGTACAAAGAGATACCTATCCATCCAATGCCATATGGACAGGCAATGGCCATGCTCTTCTTAATTGAAGCATTGGACGACAATCTATGAGAAACAAGGGATTATATATCATATCAGCCGCGTTGATGGTCATACTGGGAGTCAGCGACGCACTGCGCGGCATATTCACGCCACTCTTCACATCCGTATTCGGCTTTGACATGACTCAAGTCGGAGTTATTGTCTCAGCAAGCTATCTGGGGAATCTGATATGCCTCCTCTTCGGTGGCATGATCCTCGACAAGATCGGCAGAAAGAAAGCTATGGCGCTCTTCATAATAGCGCTGGCGCTCTCAGAGCTGTTGCTGCTGCTCGGAAGCCACTACGCAATGCTTGTCTTGGGTTTCTTCCTTGCATTAGGCATTTCAACGTTGCTCAACACGACAATCAATTTAATCTCGGATTCGTTCTCAGCGACAAAAAGCCTTATGCTTCTCAATGCGCTCTTCTTCCTTCAAGGCATAGGCACATCCGGAAGCCAGCTCATTCTCTCTCACTACTCTTCCAGCCTCTCTGTCTGGAATGGAGTGCTAATCGCAATGGCTGTCCTGCTAATACCGCTTGCAATTATCACGATGAAGCTGAAAGAAGAGAAAGCTAGCGATAAAACTGACAGCAAAACTTCGACAGGAAGTACTGAGAAGATGCAAACAGGCATGATTGCCCTGATTGCGCTCACGCTTGGCTTGTACCTAATCGCGGAGCATGGCATCACGAACTACATCATAATGTATGGAACAAGCTATCTGCAGATCAGTGCAGCGGAAGCAGGCCTTGCACTCTCTCTCTACAGCGCGGGATTGATGATTGGCCGTCTTGTACTTGGCACTGTTGTCGACAGAGTCGGAGCAGAGAAGATGATATTCCTCTCATTGGCAGTTGCCACAGTGGTTGCCATCGCAACATTCGCACTCTCGATTCTTCCGCTCCTGTTCATCGTCGGACTAGCAATCTCAATTGTCTACCCGACTACAGTCTCACTTGTAAGGAAGCATGCACCTCTTTCACTAGGAGCAAGGGCGACAACAATCGCAGTCAGCGCAGCGAGCATCCTCGATGTCATCTTCAACGCGGTTTTCGGCAAAGCAATCGACAGCTTCGGCTATGGACGTACGATGCCGATGCTATGTGCAGCTCTCGGCATCTCCGCAGTTCTGATGATCCTAATTATTCCAAAAGGGAGAAAACAGCTGTAACACTGTCATCTATGCTGATAGTACCGGAGTGGTATTCCGTTCCGGTACTGCTTTTTGCAGCATAAAGCTTTGGCGAATCGGGCAATGAAACACCTGAAAGAGAAATCAAATTACCAAGCATATAGCCTGCAGATGTCGCATAAACAGATGCTTTGTTTATCGCATCCTCTACTGCCAGTGATCTAGCTTTTATCTCTGCTGCAGTTATATCACTGCACCCGGGAATTATTTCCGAGATTGTAATTCCATCGAGGGCACTTAAGCTTTCAATCACATCTCCGACAACCTCAGGATCGTGCAATATGACATCAATGCGCTCTACAGCCCTCTGCCCTTCTTCTGTCTGCACTCCGTCTGGATAGGAATAGACAGGATAGAGCGAGAAGCCTGCTGTAGTCACATCGCTCTCATCAACGTTGAATGATGAAGAAAGAACTGAGACAGCTTTATTGATCATACCCGACACAACAGCTCTCGCTTCTGCGCTTGTGTGTCCTGTGTACTCAGCAGCAATGGAGACTGTGATCATATCGGGAAGGACAAAGACAGAGGACTCGCCTGTGACAGTAACAGTTGGCTGATCTGTACTCTGGCATGATGTGAAGAATAGAAGACAAGCTAAAAGAAGCGCAATTCCTTTCATAGACAAACGAACGAGAAAACCATCAGGCTATAATCCTGCAGGCACATCGTCCCTGCCTCCTTGCAGATAAGATTTTTTAACGCTCAACGAGCGCGGAGTGGCTGTAGCGGCAGTGCTGTCCCTTCCTGATACGACCATACACTGCCTAGCCTATGCATTCCCGTAGTTCAAATCGCTGACGCTTTGCTTCGCAATTCAGGATGTGACTCTGCATAACGCATAAAGAAGCCAATAGCCATCATCATGATACCGTTATCATACAAGCCAGTGCCCATGTCGCGGATAACTTCCTCTACAGGCACTTCTATCACATCTATCGTCTCATCGGGATCTAGCGATTGACCAGCTTTCTTCTCCAAATCCGTCACCAAGAAGAATGATTGTCTGTTGGACATGAAAGCATTGTTCGGGCAGACTTTGCCAAGACGCACGAAGCTGCCATCAATGCCTGTCTCTTCCATCAGCTCACGCTTAGCAGCTTCAATATCTTCCTCGCCTTTCTCGACAAGGCCAGCAGGGAATTCCCTTGTCACTGACTCAGATCCATGTCTGAATTGCTCTTCCATGATGAAGTATGGCACACCATCTTTCAGGAACCATGGAATCGCGACGACCCAGTCCGGGGATTTTATCTCGACAAATGTTCCCTTCCTTCCATCTTCAGTCTCACGTTCGGCTGTCATGACATCGAAAATATGGCAATCTAGAACTTTCTTCTTTGATAATGTCTTCCAGAGGAGCGCCTGATTAATCATTTGTTCTTCCTTGAAGGGCAATTGGATGTACAATGCGCACATGCAGATGGTGCACACTGTGCAGTACCAAGATAAGACGTATCACGGCTTGTCGAGCAAGCTGTGCCATTATTGATTTCGTTAGCAATCCTCTTCAGAGCTTCTGCAGACGGATGCACACCAGGCTCTGTTATCCACTCCTTTCCTGCATCTTCAGCATCTGGCAAACCTGACTCCATCGGAATCTCACCAAGGAATGGCACATGCATATCCTGGCACAGCTTCTTGCCACCACCTTTGCCGAAGATAGGAATCTCATGATTGCAATATGGACAGATCAGTCCTGACATATTCTCAACTACGCCGATGATGGCAACACCAAGCTTTCGCGAGAAATTAACGCTCCTTCTGGCATCGAGGACAGCGACTTCCTGTGGAGTTGTGACGATAATCGATCCTGTGAGCTCAGGTATAGACTGGCAAATAGTCAGCTGTTCATCACCAGTTCCTGGAGGTGTGTCGATGAGAAGATAATCAAGCTCACCCCACTCCACATCTGCAAGGAATTGCCTGATAGCGCTGTTTTTCAGGCTTCCTCTCCAGATCACAGGAGCATCCGGATCCTCCAGAGCAAAAGCCAGCGACATGACACGAAGGTTCTCCCTCGGCTGTACTGGTATAAACGTATGACCATCCTCGCTGGTCAGCTCAGCATCTTTGCAACCGAACATGACAGCGACATTCGGACCATGCAAGTCTGTATCAAGTACACCGACCTTGCATCCCATATCGACAAGAGCATTAGCAAGGTTGACTGTGACAGTTGTCTTTCCAACCCCGCCTTTGCCGCTCATGATCATAATCTTACGCCCGATTCTGTCCATCCGCTCACGAATACGCAGACTCTGAGCCTCATATTCATCCATCTGATTCTCAGCCATGTTAATTTCTCCTCCTGTGAATATAGCACAGAAAGAGAGAATTGACTGCTTTTCGCAGCAAAGAATGAGAAATCATCAGCTCATTGCAAGTACAGCGTGACAATCTCAAACGGCTTGAATATGCGCTCCACTGAATCTCCATCCGCTATATGCTGCGCATTCCGCTCCAGCAAATCCGTTTCAGAAATCTGGTAGCTTCTGTCAAAGAAGAGATTGCACTTCGTTCTCATGCCATATGCCTCGTAAACTCTGAGCACGATGCCTTTGCCATCCTCAGAACGTTTTACTGTATCAACAATGACATTCTCACTGTCAGAGAAGAAAAAGGTATGCGCATAGCCTTCCTCAGCGCTTGCAAGATAGAGCGGCTTTGCAAGATCTTCAGCTTCAAACACCGTGCCCCCGTCCCTCCACGTTCCACAGTGAGGCAGAAGCGAGTATGTGAACTCATGATGGCCTCTGTCTGCATTCTCTGCAGGAGAAGTACCCGACTTCAGCAATGAAAGCGTCATTATGCCATCTTTGATGCTATAGCCATAGCGTGAATCAGAAAGTAGCGAAACTCCATATCCAGGCTCTGACAGATCGCCCCAGCCAAGCGCAGGCACTTCAAATTGAGCTTCATCCCAATCTGTGTTTGTGACAGTTGAACGGGTTATTGCACCGAACTGCACTGCGTAATCAGCACTGTACGCGTGGACATCGACAGGGAATTCAGCTTTGACTAGAAGATGATCCCCATCCCAATCGAGAGAGGAAATGAAATCAATACGTCTGGAATGAGCATAGAATGCGATATGCTGGACCAATGTCGAAGACAAGGATTTTCTCTTTATCTCGAGAACTGCTCTCAGAGGACCATTCTCACAAATCCTTACGCTTCCTGCGCACTCCCAAGCATAAGGCTTTTCCCTGTAATACTCCTCAGTATTCCAGTTATCAAAACGAAGAGGTCGATCTTCGTAGGATATAATCTCATTGCCTTTGCATCCTTCTTTGATGATCTCTCTGCCTTTAGTTTTATCGAGAAGCGAGATTATACAGCCATCTGAGTCCATCTTCACCCGGTAGAAAGGTGTCTCGAAATCTGAAGCAGAACCATTGAGCACAAAACTATTTCCAAGCTTTTTCCTCTCAATAGCTTTCACGCCATAGGAAGGGATGCATTCTGCAAAATAAAGATACTTCCCATCATATGTCTCCTGCCCTTCATAACCCTCGACAGGCTTGCCGCTCACAAGCAGCGATGTTCTACAATGTCCTGTCGTATTTACAGCAGCAAGCGCCTTGCCTGTGGAAAGCGCTGAGAGTGAATCAGAGATTATCATGCGATCCAGACGTGCAGCTTCCTCATATTCCCTGAAAGCCTCTTCATATACTTCGTCTATAGCGCTGCCGGGAAGGATATCATGGAACTGGTTCAGCAAGATTATCTTCCAGACTTTATAAAGCTGTGCTTCTGGATACTCTGTCGCAGCCATGACAGAGAGAGCTTCCGCATCGTGTGTAAGCCCTTCAATCACTTTGTTCCACTTCTTCTCTTCAGAGATGCTTGTCAGCGTACCTCTGTGATACTCAAAGTAGAGCTCACCAGTCCATACAGGAAGCTTCTTCAGCAAGTTCTTCTCAAGATGCTCAAAGAACTCATGCGCAGTACACATCGCAGTCCTTGGGCATGATGCCAGAGAATGCTTCATCCGCTCAGTATTCTCAAGCATCTCGAACGTAGGCCCTCCGCCACCATCACCATAGCCAAAGCATGTTAACACTGATTCTGTAATATCCTTATCCTGGAAGCGCTGCCACGTACCCATTATCTGCGAAGCGTTCTGGATCCCGTTGTATGTTGTCCTGAAATCTGCTGCAGAATGTGATTTATCGTAATCCTTAGTGGATATAAGATAGGAAAACACTTCGCTTCCATCAATTCCACGCCATGAGAAAACATCATGGGGAAAGATATGCGTATCGCTCCAGCTGAGTTTTGTGGTCATGAAGTATTTGATTCCAGATTTCTTCATGATCTGTGGCAAATTACCATTGAATCCGAACGCATCTGGAAGCCAGAGTATCTCGGACTCAGGTGCACCTAGAACTGATGTGAAGTATCGCTTTCCATAGATAAGCTGCCTCACAAGCGATTCGCCGGAAGCAAGCACGGAATCGCTTTCAAGCCACATGCCGCCTTCAGCTTCCCATCGTCCCTCCCTGATCCTCTCTTTTATCGCGCTGAAGATATCTGGACGCAACTCTCTGATAAACTCATACACCTGTGGCTGAGTCAGCAGAAAATGATAATCCGGGTAACGCTTCATCAGGTTGAGCGCTGTAAGAGCGCTTCTGACAGCTTTCTCTTTAGTCTGTCTTAAAGGCCACCTCCACGCGACATCAATATGTGTACTGCCAACTGAATATACTGTGATACCGCTCTCGCGCTGCTTTGCCATATATTCAGCGAGTACAGATCTTGCTTCCATCGCACTCTCATCCAGAAGCTCGAAAGAACGTGTGTCGAGAATATCGATAGCATCTTCAAGCGACCTGAATGCTCTTACACGTTCCTTGTCATCATGTTCAAGCAAATCAGCAGCTTCGAAGATATTTTTCATATCAAACAGCAATCCAAGAACTGTAAAAGCTGGAGTCGCAGCTTGCAAAGAGAAGAAACTAGTGCGTCCACGGCTATTCACATATGCATAGAACCCTAGTTCAAAAGGCTTATCATCACAGCACTCGCTGAGTACGACGATATTATGATTCATATCCATGGTCGCACGCAAAGCGCCATTAAGATACACAAGCACTTGGGGGTTATCAGTACTCCAGCGGACAGTCGAATCGGTACGGAGCAATATAGCCAACGGCTTACCGGGGCGAGATGGAACGATGCATCTGAAAAGCTGATGGCAATCCGGACCGCCCCATGTATCACCTTTGCAAAATGGTTTCCATCCTGCATTGTCGGATGGAAAGCTGTCAGGTATGCCATAATCAGCACATGCACTCTCAATAACAATATTGTCTGAAGCAGAGCGGAAAACAGCCCCTTCAAGATAATTTATAACAGCCAGAATCCTGTTTCTTCTGTCTTTCATCAAAACCTCATCAAAAAATCCAACAGCTTATGCTGGAAGGAAATAGAAACTCAGATCAACCCGTCGACGCCTTGACTGGCAAAGTTCCTGTTCTCGAAACCTGTTGTGTCATTGACTTCTAGCGCTTTTGCGAATGCCCCGCCGCCATTGTCTTTGAAGACAGCTGAACAATCTTCCAACAACAGCCCCTCTACACCTGTTATATAGAACGCTGAAGCGCTATGGCTGACGACTTCCGTACCTTCTCCTGGACGATAATCATATAGACCTTTTTCCCACTTGGAAGATGTCTTCATCTCAATGTGCACATTGCGCATTCTCACATTTTTCACTTTGTGGCAGCCATGAATGAACACGCCATTCTCGCCTGAAGCATAGATGTTCTCAAAAACGATATTCTCAATCGTGCCCGACTCAGTGTCCGGGACTCTGTTGATTGATGTAACAGCAATTGGCTCTGCGGTTCCCCACCAGCATGGAGCGAATCTCCTAGTTTCAATCATGATATCCGAGAAGATTGCGTTCTTTACACATCCCTTATCCCTGATCTGTATGGAAATGCCCCTGTTTGTTCCAGAGATTGTCACACCATGCACAATGATGTTCTTGAAATCGCCAGTACCTTCCGTACCTATCTTGAGCGCAGCAGATGTGGACTTCAGCGTACAGTCTGCAATGACGACATTCTCAGTTGGACCGTATTCCATGTTACCCGCAGAACTCTTAAGGCATATACAGTCATCAGCGGCTTCCACGTGGCATCCAATAATCCTCACATTAGCAGAGTGATCTGGATCAATGCCATCTGAATTAGCAACGTCAAGCGGATTCAGAATCCGTATATGGCTAATCAGGACGTCATAGCATCCTGCAGGATGAAGCGTCCAGAACGGAGCATTCCTAAGCGTGATATCGCGGACAGTCACATGCGAGCACTTCTCAAGATAAATCATCGTTGGACGCGGATAGAAATCGCCAGTTACATAATACTGCGACACTCGACGGACAAACGCGTAGCAATTGCCATCAATCTCTCCATCTCCCGAAATTGCGATGCTATCCGCATCGTAGGCGTAGATGAACGCATATGATGGTTTAAGCGTCACAGGAGTACCAGCTATGGACACACCTTCATCCTTTCTGCCTTCATTCGGATGGAAATAGTTCTCCAGGACAGGGGTTGCCAGCAGCTTTGAACCTCTGCATACATGCAGTTCAACACCTTTCTTGAGAATAATTGATGATGAGAGATAGACTCTCTCTCCATCCAGCACAACTCGTCCGCCACCATTGCCGCAAGCTGTATCAATAGCGTTCTGGATGCTCTTCACATCATCGGTTTTACCATCGCCGACAGCACCATAATCAAGAATATTGTAATCCATAGTCCCTCCTTTACAGATGCACTTTGTTACATATTCAGAGCTGGAACTTATTTTTGCAAGCTATGAGAAGCTGAAAAACATATTTTGAAAAATACCAAGCATGTTGAACCGATTTCCCAATCTCTGATATATTCTGAAATTGAAACCTTATATGGTGCAGGAGTGTTATATGTTAACAATGTTGACAAATATGCCAAAAGACGTACTGGTCCAGCAGATTAAGGACGGTCTTGTACTCCTGGTGCTCGGTATGGGTACGGTTTTCATCTTCCTTGTCATCCTGATCTTCGCCTCCAAAATGATGAGCAAGATCATCATGAATATGGAGAAAAACCGCCATGGAGAAGCAACAGAACAGATACAGGCAGTCTCCACAGTGCAGGTTCAGCAGAAAGTATCAGCTCCTCAGGGAGATGATGCAGCAGTCGCAGCAGCAATAGCAGCTGCATACGACAGATCAAGGAATTGAAAGGGGTTCAGAAAATGAGCAAGAAGAAAGTTGACTTTATGTGCACTGCGTTCCGCGATGGCTTCCAGTCAGTTTACGGTGCACGTGTTTTCACAAAGGACTTCATGCCAGCAGTTGCTGCTGCAAGAGAAGCAGGTATCACACATTTCGAAGCAGGTGGCGGTGCTAGATTCCAGTCACTTTATTTTTATACAAATGAAGATGCTTTTGAGATGATGGATGAGTTCAGACGCGTAGCAGGTCCGGATGCAAACCTTCAGACACTCGCCCGCGGCGTCAATGTCGTAGGTCTTGATTCACAGCCTAGAGACATCATCAAGCTCCATGCAAAGCTTTTCAAGAAGCATGGTATGACAACTATCAGAAACTTTGATGCGCTCAACGATGTCAACAACCTCATCGATAGCGGCAGAGCAATACATGAAGCTGGCCTCAAGCATGAAGTCACAGTAACAATGATGAGCCTCCCTGAGGGTGTCACCGGTGCTCATACTCCTGAGTTCTATGAGAGAATCCTCCGCGAGATCCTTGATGCAGGAATTCCTTTCGATTCAGTCTGCTTCAAAGACGCTTCAGGAACATCTACACCTCACAATGTCTACGAGACAGTGAAGAGAGCTAGAAAGCTTCTTGGACCAAATGTGAAGATTGTATTCCACTCACATGAAACAGCAGGCGTGTCAATCGCCCAGTATATGTCAGCTCTCGATGCAGGCGCAGATAGCATCGATCTCTCAATGACACCATGCTCTGGCGGTACATGCCAGCCTGATATCCTCACAATGTGGCATGCATTCAGAGGCACAGACTATACACTCGATGTTGATATCAACAAAGTACGTGAAGCAGAGAAAGTCTTCGAGAACTGCATGTCTGACTACTTCCTCCCTCCAGAGGCTACAGCAGTCAACCCTGAAATCCCATTCTTCCCACTTCCAGGCGGAGCTCTCACGGCAAATACACAGATGCTCAGAGACAATGGCCTGATGGACAAGTATCCACAGATTGTAGAAGCCATGGGAGAGACAGTTGCAAAAGGCGGTTTCGGAACTTCCGTCACACCTGTTTCACAGTTCTATTTCCAGCAGGCATTCAACAACGTTATGTTCGGACCATGGAAGAAGTTCGCTGAAGGCTATGGCAAGATGGTCCTTGGCTATTTCGGCAAAACTCCATGCCCACCAGATCCAGAGGTTGTAAGGCTCGCATCTGAGCAGCTCCATCTCGCGCCAACAACAGAGAAATGTGTTGACATCAACGACAAAGATCCAAAGAAAGGCGTTGCAGCTGCTACAAAGATGCTCGAGGATGCAAACCTTCCAATCACAGATGAGAACGTCTTCATTGCGGCAGCTTGCAAAGAGAAAGGTATCCTCTACCTCACAGGCAAAGCAAAAGTCAATGGTGTAAGACTCAAGAGCGAGATGAAGAAGGCAGAGGAAGAGAAGAAAGCCGCAGCAGCTCCAAAAGCTGGTGGAAACGGCAGCTACACAGTCTCTGTCAATGGCCGCACATATGGCGTACAGCTCCAGAATGGTACAGCTACAGTCAATGGCGTTGCTTATCCTTATACTATTGCTGATGGTATCCAGGCAGCTCCTGCAGCGGCACCAGCTCCACAGACAGCTCCAGCACCAAGTGCACAGCCAGTAGTAACAGGTTCTGAAGAAGTCAAGGCTCCAATGCCAGGCCTCGTCCTCCGCATCAACGTCAAAGTTGGCGACAGCGTGAAAAAGGATCAGGTTCTCATGGTTATGGAAGCTATGAAGATGGAGAACGAAATCTACGCGCCATGTGATGGTGTTGTATCCTCCATTCCTGTATCACAGGGTCAGCAGCTCCAGTCCGGCGAGACACTTATGACTATCGGGGGCGTTGTAAGCGCAGCACCTCAGCCACAGCCAGTCGCACAGCCAGCTCCGGCTCCTCAGCCACAGGCAGCTCCGGCTCCTCAGCCAGCTCCAGCACCAGCTCCACAGCCACAGGCAGCAGGCGCGGGAACAACTATTGAGGCTCCAATGCCTGGTCTTGTACTTCGCTTCAACGTCAAGGCTGGTGATGTAGTCAAAAAAGATCAGGTTCTCATGGTTATGGAAGCTATGAAGATGGAAAATGAGATCTACTCACCTTGCGATGGCACTGTGCAGCAGATTCTCGTAAACCAGGGCGATCAGCTCCAGTCTGGCGCTCCACTGATGGTTATCGCTTAAGGGGATAGAAGAATATGGAAGCTATTATAAATGGATTCCAGCAGCTTATGCTTACAACAGGAATTTATGGATTTCTCCAGGATGGGGGCTGGGGAAATGCCTTAATGATTCTTGTTGGATTCCTGCTGCTGTATCTTGGAATCAAGAAAGGTTTTGAGCCTCTTCTTCTTGTTCCAATCGCAATGGGTTGTATTCTGTCGAACATTCCGTTCGCATACATTTCATCAGTAGATCCGTCATCAGGCGATGCTGGATTCATCAAGGTGCTCTTCGATGCCGGTATTGATACAGGGCTTTTCCCTGTACTGATTTTCATGGGCGTTGGAGCTATGACAGATTTCGGACCGCTTATCGCGAATCCGAAGACTCTTTTGATGGGTGCAGCTGCCCAGCTCGGTATCTTCACAGCATTGATTGGCGCACTTCTTCTGTCATTCATTCCTGGAATCAACTTCGATCTCAATGTCGCAGCTTCAATCGGAATCATCGGTGGTGCTGATGGCCCTACTTCAATTTATGTAACAAGCCGTCTCGCTCCTCAGTACCTTGGTTCAATCGCTGTTGCAGCTTACTCATACATGGCACTGGTTCCTATCATCCAGCCACCTATCATGAAAGCTTTGACAACGAAGAAAGAGAGGTTGATCAGAATGCAGCAGCTTCGTCCAGTCTCCAAGACTGAGAAGATTGTATTCCCGATCATGGTTATCACAGTATGTGCAATCCTTCTGCCATCTGCCTGCTCTCTCATCGGCGCACTGATGTTCGGCAACCTTGCAACAGAGTGCGGAGTCATGAAGAGACTCTCAGATACAATGCAGAATGCGTTGATGAACACAGTCACAATCTTCCTCGGTCTCGCTGTAGGTTCAAAGATGGCTGCAGAAGTCTTCCTCAACCTCGAGACACTTGGAATCCTCGTGCTTGGCATGGTTGCATTCGGATTCGGAACAGCAGGCGGTGTATTGATTGCAAAGCTGATGAACAAGCTCGATCCAAAGCATCCTGTGAACCCTCTCATTGGTTCGGCAGGCGTCTCTGCTGTGCCTATGGCTGCACGTGTATCCAGCAAAGTCGGACAGGAATTTGACACACAGAACTTCCTGCTCATGCATGCTATGGGACCAAACGTATCCGGTGTTATCGGATCAGCAGTTGCCGCAGGTGTCCTGATTTCAGTTGTTCCTACAATGATGTCAGCAATAGTATAACAGCTGCTTGACTCTACAGGCCCACCCTATCCGCGGTGGGTCTTTTCATCTCTTGCAAGTTCACTTGTTTCAATCCAGCCCAAAATGTGAAAGAAGGCCAGAAAGAGAAAACTGGTTCCTCTTCGACTCGCTTAACGTGGCTGTCCGACACCTCATCGTCCTGTCTTCAAATGCGAAGTGGAAGCGACATTGAGCAAGGAGTTCAGCAGTCTACTCGCATTGATTTTTTGTAAATCAGGTAGAGACAAAAGGGTTTAATTATGTAAAATTCAAGGTAAGGAGGAGAGAAAATGAAAAAACTGATTTTCTTGCTCACTGCAATCTGCTTGATCAGCGGATGTACACAACATGGAATTTTGCCCCCCCCCACAATTAATCTC
>JADIMT010000105.1 GCA_017694595.1 Candidatus Ornithospirochaeta stercoripullorum
CGATGGTTCGATGAGCGGCAGTTTCACTCTGCACGGAGAGAAGCAGGATATCTCATTCACAGGCAAAATCATGGCAGAGGATGACGATTTCTTCCACATTCCTTCATACAACCTCATAATCAATGGAGAGAGTGTAGCGCTTGGTCATATCGACAGATACAATCAACGATAATCAAATATGAACTGACGGAGGGGGGTGCTTCTTGGCACCCCACATCCAACACAAAAAGATAAAGGGCGGTCCGAAAACCGCCCTCGATGTTTTTATAGCATCAGATTATTTCGAAGCACCCTGCGCGATTGCAGCCTGAGCAGCTGCGAGGCGAGCGATAGGAACTCTGAAAGGAGAGCAAGAAACATAATCGAGTCCGACAGACTGGCAGAACGCGATTGACTTCGGATCTCCACCATGCTCACCGCAGATACCCATCTTCATGCCAGGTCTTACGCCACGGCCAAGCCCGACAGCCATCTTGATGAGCTTTCCGACACCATCGAAATCGATAGTCTGGAACGGATCATACGGATAGAACTGCTTGTCAGGATCATTGACATAGTGAGAGAGGAATGAAGCAGCATCGTCACGTGAGAATCCGCAAGTCATCTGTGTCAGGTCGTTTGTACCGAATGAGAAGAACTCAGCGCTCTTTGCAATCTCATCTGCTGTGATAGCTGCACGTGGAACCTCTACCATCGTACCAATCTTGTACTCAACTTTGAGACCCTGCTCCTCGAAGACTTTCGCGATTACAGCTTCAGCATGCTCTTTGCAGAAATTGAACTCCTTATAGATGCCTACAAGAGGAATCATGATTTCTGGATGAACATCCACACCCTGTCTCTTCACTGTGATAGCAGCCTCGATGATAGCTCTTACCTGCATCTCGAGAATCTCTGGATAGACGATAGCAAGGCGGCAGCCACGGAAGCCAAGCATTGGGTTGAACTCCTGCAGAGCATTGATCTTCTTCGAGATCGCTTCGACTGTTGTTCCCAGCTGCAGAGCCATCTCATGGCGTGATGTATGGTCGTTCGGGAGGAACTCATGAAGAGGTGGATCCAGAAGCCTGATAGTAACAGGAAGACCTTTAAGCTCGCGGAATATTCCTATGAAGTCCTCTCTCTGCATAGGCAGAAGCTCAGAAAGCGCTATCTGGCGCTCGCCATATGTGTCTGCCAGAATCATCTTTCTCATCGAGATGATTCTCTTGCCACCGAAGAACATATGCTCTGTGCGGCAGAGACCTACGCCTTCAGCACCAAGCTGTACAGCATGATGGGCATCGGACGGAGTATCAGCGTTAGTACGTACAGACATAGTCTTCAGTTCGCTGACATAGCTCATGAACTTGCTGTAGTTCTGATAGAGCGTTGATTCGCTTTCGTTCATCGTGCCCTCAAGAACCTGCATAATCTCAGATGGCTTTACAGGAATCTTCTGAGCATAGACTGCGCCTGTGAATCCATCGATGGACATATAATCGCCTTCAGAAAGGAGCTGGCCATTGACTTCAAGAGTCTTCTTGATCTCATCGACATGGATTTCTCCACAACCAGAGACACATGGGCATCCCATGCCTCTTGCAACAACAGCAGCATGGCTTGTCATACCACCGCGGCATGTGACAATACCTTTGGAAACAGCCATTCCTCCGATATCCTCAGGACTTGTCTCTGTACGGACAAGGAGTACATCCTTACCCATTGCAGCAGCCTCTTCAGCCTCTGCAGCAGTGAAGTAGATCTGTCCACAAGCTCCTCCTGGAGATGCGTTAAGACCATGTGTAGCTTCCTTCAAGCCGAGATCGCGGATGTAGTTGTTGTCGAGGATAGGAGCAAAAAGCTTGTTGAACTCTGATGCAGGAACGCGGGAGACAGCTGTCTTCTTGTCGATAAGGCCTTCCTCGACCATCTCAACCTGGCTGCGGAGCCATGCGAAGATTGTTCTCTTTCCATTCCTGGTCTGAAGCATGTAGAGCTTGCCTTCCTGGATTGTGAACTCGATATCCTGCATATCATGATAATGCTTCTCGAGAATTTCACGGATATGGCAAAGCTGATCATAGACGCCAGGGTTTGCTTTCTGGAGCGTATCAATCTTCTGAGGAGTGCGGATACCTGCAACGACATCCTCGCCCTGTGCGTTCATCAGATACTCACCGAAGAACTTGTTCTCACCGGAAGAAGGATCACGAGTGAATGCAACACCTGTTCCAGAAGTCTCTCCCATATTGCCGAAGACCATTGACTGCACGTTTACAGCTGTGCCAAGAAGTCCGCGGATATCATTCATGAGCCTGTATTTGATTGCTCTCTCATTGTTCCATGAGCGGAAGACAGCATCGATTGTCTTAAACAGCTGATACTCAGGATCTGTCGGGAAATCCTCACCTGTCGCTTTCTTATAGATGATGTTATAGCGCTTGATGACTTCCTTGAGATTCTCCACATCGAGCTCTGTATCGAAATGCTTGCCATTCTCATCCTTCACTGACTGAAGAGCATATTCGAAGCTTGAATGTGGAACGCCCATGACAACATCACCGAACATCTGGATGAAACGTCTGTAGCTATCCCATGCAAAGCGCTCATTGCCTGTCTTCTTGATCAGAGCCTGAAGCGAATCAGGATTGAGACCAAGATTAAGAACTGTATCCATCATGCCTGGCATTGACTGTGCAGCGCCTGAGCGTACTGAAACAAGGAGAGGATTCTCCTTATCGCCAAGCTTAGCACCCATCATCTTCTCAAGTCTGTGGAGATTCTCGATAACCTCGTCCCTCATTCCTTCCGGATAAGCCTTGTGCTGATCCCAATAAGCACAAGCTTCTGTTGTGATTGTGAATCCTGGAGGAACCGGGAGTCCGATGGAGGTCATGTCTGCAAGGTTTGCACCTTTGCCACCGAGAAGATCCTTCATGTCGGCTCTTCCCTCTGCCTTTCCATCTCCAAAGAAATAAACATACTTTTTCTTTTCTGCCATTTTCTTCTTCCTGTACTATAATTTTCGCTTTGATGTTATCGTTTATAGTGTCTTATGGTCAATTAGAATAATGTAGATAATTTCTATCGAGACAGTAATTTATGTTTTTAAAAAATGAAACATAGTTCCATTTTTCAACAAAAGATGGGATGTCTTATATATAATGAACCCTTCAATTAAGTCCAAAAACCAAGTTGCAGGGATTAATAATGACAAGGGAAGAAAAAAGAGAACTGAAGATTGCACTGTATCATGCCGCAATAAGCCCTACAAGGAAGAAGATGGAGAGACAGCGCTCATAGAAATCTCAATGCTGCCCTCCTCGCACATCAAGAAGGAATTCAGAAACAGATTAAAGCTGCAACCGATGAATAATCACACCTACAACAAGGAGAGCATACAGAAGGAACTAGGCTACCTTCCTCCGCTGCTTTTCAGAGAAAAGATAGCCTGGCGTTATTTCAAGTCCAGCATTGAGGATTCACCTCAGAGCTGAGTCAGAAGAGAGAAATGTAAGCATATACGTAAGTCTGGCCATCACTCATGACTCCTCTGCTCCAATTTCCAGCTGTATCCCTAACCAAGTCGATAGCATCTATGTATCCATTTTCTTGTATCGCAATATGGGCGGCAGCGGTAAATCCCTCCAAGTCTCCGGTTATCCAGGCGTGTAATGACCGCATCGCAATCGTACGATAATCTGACTGCTCCCACAGACAGCATGTGGGGTCTGATGAATAGACCTATGTATTCATCCACCTGCGTTGATGCACAAAGCAGGACCGAAGTCCTGCTCTGCGGTTAATTAATGGATGCTGTCAATTCTCAAAGTGAGTTTGAGTTTTCAACAACTCCGCCATGAAACTGCTAGTCTTGCTTGATTGAGCTGACAGTATAGCCAGCTTCTTCAATCTTTCTTTTTATCGTGATGTCATCTATGCGCCTGTCCATCTTCACAGTAGCAATGGAGTTGCTGAGATCCACAGAACACGATGCACCATCTATGCTATCAACAGCACGCTTCACTCTTTCAGCGCAGTTTGCGCAATGCATGCCGCCAATCGTGATCAAGCGGATAGCGACAACAGGTCCCGAAAGAGCTTTCTCCCCGCTCTTTGCCAATGAAGAACCGCCGGAGCAGCAAGCCCCCTCACCTTTGAAATGTTTGACGCTGCCCTTCATCGCAAAAAACAGAAGCACAATGACAATCAGGATAATCAATCCATCTATCATTTTCTTTTACTCCTCAGCTTTTTCACTTTGCAGGAAAGAAGATAGATTCCCATTCCAACAAAGTAGATGATGAGAAAAAGCAGTACAAGATAGAACATAGAAGCAGTGCTATCGCCCATCTGCTTTCTCCTTAGCCTCGGCAATCAGCTTATCGATATATCCTGCTGAACAGCCATGGCAGGTGGCGCAGCTCCCGCTGCAGCCACATCCAGCTATACCCTTTCTGCGCCTTCTCAACATTCGGGCAACAAGAAATACGGAGTAAGCGAACACCAGAGCCAGAATAATGATATCTGCCATATGAACCTCAGCTTGCTGCTTCAAGCGAACGCTTCGAGAAGACTTTCAGATCTTTATATGGATCCGGGCGGAAGAGCATATAGAGCATTGCTGCAAGAAGAATGAATGCAACTGCTGTCCAGATTCCGAAGCCACCGCCAGCGATAAGAGATCCAATCTGATAGACTATCAGGGAAAGCACCCACGCAAAGACATTCTGGAATACGATTGCGAACCAGAACCACTTTCTGGACTGCAATTGCTGAGCCATCGTTGCAATAGCTGCCAAACATGGAGAATCCAGAAGATTGAACATGAGGAAGCTGAATGCTGCGATTGCAGATGGGAACCAGAGAGCGATAGCCGGAGCCACATTCGCCGCATCTTCAGTATCCCCTGCGACATTGGCAAGGACTCCCATAGTAGAGACAATAGCTTCCTTTGCAGTGAATCCTGAAAGAGACGCGGCAACAGGCTGCCATTCACCGAATCCAAGAGGTGCGAAAATAGGAGCTATCACGCCACCGATGGCAGCAAGAAGCGAATCATCGGAATTCTCCACCATGCCAAAACCATCCGGCCCGAAACCAAAGCCGGAGAGGAACCACATCACGACACAGGCAAGGAAGAGGATCGTTCCAGCCTTGATGATGAATCCCTTGAGGCGTTCCCAGACATGGAGAAGTACTGTGCGTGCAGATGGCACATGATAAGATGGAAGCTCCATGACAAATGGCGCCGGCTTGCCACTGAAAGGCTTTGTCTTCTTCAGTATGATTGCAGAGATGAGAACCGCAGCGATGCCAATGAAATACATAGCAGGAGCAACCCATGCGGCTTCAGCATAACCCATGGCGCTTCCCGCGATGACACCAGCCATCAATGCAATGACAGGAAGCTTTGCCCCGCATGGTACGAATGTTGCAGTCATGATTGTCAGCCTTCTGTCATTATCCTGCTCAATAGTGCGAGAGGCCATGATGCCAGGAATGCCACAGCCTGATGAGATCAGGAGAGGAATGAAGCTCTTTCCAGAAAGCCCGAAGTGGCGGAACACTCTATCCATGACGAATGCAATACGAACCATATAGCCGCAGTCTTCCAGAATGGAGAGGAAGAGGAAGAGTATAGCCATCTGAGGGACAAAGCCAAGAACGGCAACAAGACCACCGACAATGCCATCGACAACCAGACTGGTCACTACATCGGAGGCGCCAATAGCTTCAAGTCCTGAGGTGAACAAGCCAGACACCCAGCCACCGAATGTGTCGTTCGTCCAATCTGTAACCCATGTGCCTACAGTCGTGACCGAGATGTAATAGACCACGAACATGACAAGAACAAAGATTGGGATGCCAAGGATTCTGTTTGTCACGATTCTGTCGATTTTATCGGAAGCGGACATCGTCTGGCCTTTCTTCAAAACAGCAGCCTTGACGATTTTCTGTATATATTTATATCTCTCATCGGTGATGATTGACTCCATTGTGTCATCATAGCTGGTTTCTATCGCCTCTCTGGCAGCTGCCGCATCCTCCGCTTCCTTTCCGGAAAATGAGAGCTGAGCGAGCACACGCTCATCGCTTTCAAGCACTTTGACTGCGTACCATCTGCGATTTTCAGCCTCGATGTAAGCTGGAAGCCCTGGCTCGATCCTTGCAATCGCTTTCTCTATATCAGAGGAAAAGATTTCCTGAGGCTTTTTGATTTCTTTTGCGTTGGCGCTCTTGACTGCAACTGAAATAAGCTCTTCAAGTCCCGTCTTCTTGAGAGCGCTTGTTTCGACAACAGGGCATCCAAGCAGCATGGAAAGCCTTGTCACGTCGATCTTAAGTCCCCTTTTCTCCAGCAGATCCGCCATATTGAGCGCAATAACAACAGGCCTTCCTGTTTCAATCAGCTGGGTTGTCAGATAGAGATTGCGCTCGATATTCGTCGCATCCACGAGGTCAATAATCACATCAGGAT
>JADIMT010000106.1 GCA_017694595.1 Candidatus Ornithospirochaeta stercoripullorum
CTTGATGGCATTGTTCTTCCCGATGCGTGCTGACTCGTCCATAATTCATATATATGCCAACAATTTTAGCAATTCATCTCCACCCTATAGAACCATAGAGGATGGAGTCTTCTTGCTGATATTTGGATAAACACATTACCTTTTCTTTTTCCTCCTCTGCATGTATCTTCATCTACAGGAGTGAAAATGCTCGAACTCAAGAATATATCATGGAGCGCCCCGGATGGACGTAAAGTGCTGGATTCCGTCTCTCTGACAATTCCAGAGAGCGGACTGACAGTCATTACCGGTCCAAACGGAGGTGGTAAAACGACGCTTGCAAAAATTATTGCCGGCATCGAGAAACCTCAGGAGGGAAGAATCATCTTCTCCGGTGAGGATATAACGGATCTGGATGTGACAGAGAGAGCGAGAAAAGGCATCAGCTATGCTTTTCAGCAGCCTGTCAGATTCAAGGGGATTACAGTCCGCGATTTGCTTGAAATCGCACATGGCAGCAGAATCGATGAACAGACACTCTGCTCGCTGCTTTCAAAAGTCGGGCTCTGTGCAAGGGATTATGAAGACAGGGAAGTGAATGCTTCTTTGTCTGGCGGAGAGATCAAGCGTATTGAAATCGCAACAGTCCTTGCACGTGATAGCAAGCTGTCTGTATTCGATGAGCCGGAAGCTGGCATCGACCTATGGTCATTCCAGGGCTTGATTGATGCATTCCAGGAAATAAGGAAGGCACCTGACAGATCAGAGATCATCATTTCGCATCAGGAGAGAATACTCAGTGTCGCAGACAGGATTGCTGTCATTGAGAATGGACACTTAGCGGAAGAGGGCGCCAGGGATGAGATACTTCCTCATCTCATCAGCGCATCAAGATGCCCTGCGTGTCCTACGCCAACGCTGAGAAGGAGCGATATATGAATAGCACGACAGAAGAGATTCTCAGCATAGTTTCAGATTGGAAAGGCTCTTTCTGCGGCGCTTATTCCATCAGGGAAGATGGCAAGAGCATAGGGCGCGTCAGCACGGAGCATGTACATATAAATGCCAAGAAGGATAAGCCTGGACTCGATATCATCATTGATGATGGTACTAAAGGCGAGAGTCTTGCTATTCCTGCTTGTGTCACGCATGGGGATATAAACGACCTTGTCTATAATGACTTCTATATCGGAGATGATTGCGATGTGACAATCATAGCTGGCTGTGGTGTCCATACGGACAATGGTGAGCCAGCTCGCCATAATGGCATCCATCGATTCTTCATCAAGGACAGGTCTCATGTGAAGTATCTGGAGAAGCATGTCGGGACTGGTAAGGGCAATGGACAGAAATCCATAGATCCTGTCACAGAGATCAATCTGGGTGAATATAGCTCGATGGAGATGGATACTTCCCAGATAGGTGGTGTCACAAGCTCAAGGCGCGTTACCAGAGGTGTTGTGGGCAAGGCTTCCAGCTTGATCATCCATGAGCGATTACTTACTGAGGACAATCAGAGTGCTACTACCGAATTCTCTGTTGATATGAATGGGGAAGGGAGTTCGATTGATCTGATCTCGCGTTCAGTTGCAAAAGACAACTCTCACCAGTCTTACCACTCTGTCATCAAGGGCAATGCAGCGTGTACAGGGCATAGCGAGTGCGATGCGATCATCACTGGCAATGGAACTGTTAGCGCTTCCCCTCAGCTTGATGCAAACTGCCTCGATGCTGCACTTATTCATGAAGCCGCCATCGGAAAGATTGCGGGAGAGCAGCTCTTGAAGCTTCGTACATTTGGCCTGACAGAAGAGGAAGCTGAAGAGAAGATCATCCAGGGCTTCTTGCGCTGAGTCACAAATCTGCGCTCTTCGGTATAATGCCGCGGGGCGCATTTTTTTTAGCATAGAATTAATGGTGAAGAAATAGCGATTTCATCTTCCTGTGTTCTACTTTGCATGTGAGATTGAAAAGCCACATACGTTTAGCACTTTATGTTCTTTCCAGACATCCCATGGGCCTGCTTGAAGGATGTGCGTACTTGTTCGGCAATATACAGCCTGATATTCTCTTCAGGACTTATCTGAGCGATACAGCACCCGGAGATGAGTGCCGTGGCCATAATTATAAGACAGCGATGATGAGAATCGGCAAGATGACAAGGGAGATGATGGCAGATGGCATCTCAGCCGCATATACGCTTGGGAAGATCACACATTACGCCGCTGATATCTTCACATATCCACATAATCCAGATCTCTTCCACGATACGTTGCTCAATCATATGAAATATGAGAGGAAGCTCGATGATTGTTTGCAGTCTTCGCTTGAGAGGGGAGTATGGAAGAGCTTTGAGATCAGCTCCAATCCAGAGAACTTCCTTGAGGATAAGCATGCTGAGTATCTTGGCGCAGAGATTTCTCCGGATAATGATCTGGCATATATCGTACCTTCAGCATTGGCATTGAGACGCGCGTTCGCTTTCATTCCAAGCCGTTTCAGGGCTGTAGCCGGCAATTTGAGATAGTGTATTTTTTCTTCTCTCTCCGCTAGAATAGGCGAGGGAGATACTATGAGTAAATCTATTATCACAGTGGTTGGTAAAGATCAGGTTGGCATTATCGCTAAAGTATGCACATTCCTGGCAGAGCGTAACGTGAATATTCTGGACATCAGCCAGACAATCGTCGATGGTTTTTTCAATATGATGATGATTTGCGATGCGAATAATGCCAATAAGGAATTCCTGACGCTTTCGGACGAGCTTGAAAGCCTTGGCAGGGAAATCGGCTGTATCATAAAGCTGCAGAGAGAAGAGATCTTTGAAAGCATGCAGAGGATTTGAAGATGATCAATCTCAGCGAAGTAATCGAGACTAACACAATGATAGAGAAGGAGAATCTTGATGTGAGGACAATCACACTGGGAATCTCTTTGCTGGATTGCATCTCAAGCAATCTGAAAGCACTATGCGATAATATCTACAGAAAAATCACGACAGTAGGCAAGGATCTTGTGAAAACTGGCAATGAGATTGAGCGAGAGTTCGCTATTCCTGTTGTCAATAAGCGCATCTCCATCACGCCTGTTGGGATTGTTGGTGCATCTGCATGCAAGACACCAGCAGATTTCGTCACTATAGCGAAAACGCTCGATAAAGCTGCCAAGGAAGTCGGTGTGAACTTCCTAGGTGGTTATTCAGCGCTCTGCGCGAAAGGCATGACAGAAGCTGAGAAGATGCTGATTCAGTCCATTCCCGAAGCGCTCTCCGTGACGGATAATATCTGCTCATCTGTAGCGCTTGGATCCACGAAAACTGGCATCAATATGGATGCTGTTGCGCTGATGGGACGGATTATCAAAGCGACAGCTGAGCGTACAGCGGACCGCGATTCAATCGGATGTGCAAAGCTTGTTGTCTTCTGCAATGCTCCCGATGACAATCCATTCATGGCTGGAGCATTTCATGGCGTGACAGAGACAGATGCTGTCATCAATGTCGGAGTAAGCGGACCTGGTGTCATCAAGCATGCACTTGAAGGTGTGAAGGGCAAGGACTTTGAAGTTCTCTCGGAGACTGTGAAGCGTACAGCATTCAAGATAACCAGGCTTGGGCAGCTTGTAGCAAAAGAAGCCTCCAAGCGTCTTGGCATACCGTTTGGAATCGTGGACCTCTCTCTTGCTCCTACGCCGGCAATCGGGGACAGTATATCCGATATCCTCGAGCTCATGGGGCTAGAACGTACAGGTGCTCCTGGTACGACAGCAGCGCTTGCGCTTCTGAATGACCAGGTCAAGAAAGGCGGTCTGATGGCTTCAAGCTATGTAGGTGGTCTCAGCGGTTCTTTCATTCCTGTCAGCGAGGATCAGGGGATGATCAATGCTGTTAATGCAGGTGCTCTCACAATTGAGAAGCTGGAAGCTATGACATGCATCTGCTCAGTCGGCTTGGATATGATTGCTATTCCTGGCGATACTGAGGCTTCAACAATCTCTGGTATCATTGCAGATGAAATGGCAATTGGAATGGTCAACCAGAAAACTACCGCTGTGCGCCTTATCCCTGTCATCGGAAAAGATGTCGGAGATACAGCCACATTTGGTGGTCTTCTGGGTTATGCCCCGATTATGCGTGTGAACAACTTCTCCTGTGAGGCGTTCATCAGCCGTGGCGGACGTATTCCAGCTCCTGTCCATAGCTTTAAGAACTGAGAAAGGAGGGAGTGAGAGGCTTTCTCCTCTCTCTGATTTCATCGGAGTGCTTCGAGTGCTTTCTTCACATCCTCGCCGTGTGTTGCTGTGTTGACTTTCTTGTAGACTTTAAGCACTGTGCCATCTTTGCCGATCAGAAATGTCGACCTTATTACTCCTGTAGTTTTCTTTCCATAGAGCATTTTCTCTCCATATGCTCCATACATTTCCATCACTTCATGTTTAGGATCTGAGAGCAGATGGAATGGAAGGCTATGCTTTTCCCTGAATTTGACATGTGACTCAGAGCTGTCAGGACTGATGCCGATGACTGTGGCCTCGAGCGAAGCCATATCATCGATTGCATCTCTGAGCGAACATGCTTCCTTCGTGCATCCTGGAGTATTGTCCTTAGGATAGAAATATAGCACTACAATCTGTCCACGTAGCGATGAGAGTGATACATTGTTCCCGTTTTCATCTGGTAGTGTGAAATCCGGAGCTGTTTTTCCTTCTTCAATCATGAGCTAAGTTTAGCATATTATCTGTATTCTGGATGTAGTTATCACGTTTATTTGCCGAGTTCTCCATTTTTACTGTATATTAAGACAAAGGAGTTTCCATGAACGAAAAGAAATCAATTATTCTGAGAGACGTGAGAATCAGAGAGAATGCTTTGATGAAGAGCGTCTATCTCTGGATGATTCTTGGTCTTGCAATTACTGCTGCTGTTGCGTATTTCACGTCGCAGTCCGCAACGCTTTTAAGATATCTTGTGCTTAATCCATTTGTGACAATCGCTGTCTTCATCGCGCAGCTTGTGCTTGTGATGGTGCTTTCTGGCAGGGTTGAGAGATTGTCTACAGGTTCTGCAACAGCTATATTCCTGGGATATTCAGCGCTGACAGGTTTGACGCTTTCGACGATATTCCTTGTTTATACAGGTACATCCATTACAGTAGCTTTCCTCTCTGCACTGGCTGTTTTTGCAGGAGGCGCAATCTATGGAGCTGTGACAAAGAAGGATCTGAGAGGGATGGGCGGTTATCTGACGATGGGGCTTTTCGGCCTGATTATCGCATCGTTGCTGAACATGCTCTTCTCGCTTTCTGCTCTTGATTTCATCATCTCCATCGTGGGTGTTGTCCTCTTTACAGGTCTTACAGCCTGGGATTCGCAGCGTGTCGCTGATATCAACAGACAGTATGGCTCTGAGATGACTAGCGAGGAGCTGACTAAGATCGGTATTCTCGGCGCACTCGGGCTTTATCTCGATTTTCTTAATATCTTCCTCTATCTGCTTAGGATTTTCGGACGCAGTGACAACAACTAAGTTACTGTTCGAAGGTCCTGACACACTTGTTTACTGGAAAGAGAGCGGTATTCCTACAGTACCGCTCCGTACTACTATCGATGGGCGTACGCTTCTTTCGATAGCTGCTGCCTATC
Organism: Candidatus Ornithospirochaeta stercoripullorum; assembly: GCA_017694595.1. Lineage (GTDB taxonomy): Bacteria > Spirochaetota > Spirochaetia > Sphaerochaetales > Sphaerochaetaceae > Ornithospirochaeta > Ornithospirochaeta stercoripullorum. The sequence goes on from JADIMT010000106.1 coordinate 5,620, forward strand.
ACCCTGAAGTCCGTTGCTGCCATGGCGTGAATGGATGGGAGGGTGGTGTAATACATCGCTTGGATAACCTCACGAAAGGGCTTGTGCTGATCGCCCGTAGCCAGAAAGCGTACGACGCGCTTATGCAGCAGCAGAAAAAGGATATGATACAGAAAGAGTATAGAGCCATCGTCACTAAAGGCAGAGCAATAGATGAGGGCTTTGAACCATATCCTTTTCTGGATCCTTTTGGAGGGTTCTCTACAATCACGACATATTTCAGGTCATTCGGTCCTGGCGGAAAGAGCGTCAGGCCAGTTGCTGCCAACAAGCGCTATGCAAAAGGCCATATCTATACAACCATGATTGAACCTGAGGACGAAGAAACGCTTAGGTGCACGATTACGCGTGGCTTCAGGCATCAGATCAGAGCTCATCTGGCATGGGCAGGCTATCCCATCAGAGGCGATGTGCAATATGGTGGGATAGCAGATGATGATTTCGGTCTTGAAGCTGTATCCATCAGCTATATAGAGCCATGTTCCGGACGTAAGCTGACTATCACAGTCTAGCGTTCAACAGCAAATACTATTGTTCTGTTCTTGTAGATAATCACGCGATGCTCGAGATGTGCCTTTACAGCTGAAGCGAGCACTCGCTTCTCACAATCCTTGCCGACTTCCTTCAATCCTTTCGGTGTGAGCTCATGGTTCACCCTGATGACATCCTGCTCGATGATTGGACCTTGGTCAAGATCTTCCGATGCATAGTGCGCTGTAGCTCCTATCATCTTCACACCACGCTCATAAGCCCTCTTGTATGGGTTTGCTCCCTGGAAAGCTGGCAGAAACGCATGATGTATATTTATGATCTTACCTCTCCACTCTTCGATGAAATCAGAGGTGAGTATCTGCATATAACGTGCAAGTATGACTAAATCAATATCGAATCGCTTCAGCAATGCCCTGATCCTGTTTTCCTGCTCTTCTTTTCCTTCTGTGATAGGGAAGAAGTAGAACGGTATTCTGAATTGATTTGCAGCTCTCTCCAGATCAGGATGGTTTGAGATTATGAGTGGAATCTCTGCATTCAGCTCTCCCTCAAGCTGTCTGGCCAGGATGTCGTAAAGGCAATGGCCCTCCTTTGAGACCAGAATTGCGATCCTAGTTTTGTAGTCAGACCAATGGCATGACCATTCCAGTCCAAGCTCATCAGCCATTTTGCCAAAATCATCTTCAAGCTCTTTTCTCGTGGTTTGCATATCTGCGACGTCGAGCTCTATACGCATGAAAAATCGTTTCTCAAAGCTGTCTGTGTGCTGCTGGCAGTGCAGGATGTTGAAGCTTCTCTGAGAAAAGAATCCTGTTACGGAGGCGAGAATGCCCTTGCTGTCCGGGGACTGGATCAGGAAAATAGCTTTGGTCAAAATGTCTCCTCCTCATCCATGTCTGCAGTTTCCAGTTCCATCTCATCATCAGTTGTGACACGTTCAACTTTTCTCTGGATCTCTGTCAGCGTCTTTGTCAGCTTCTTGCCGAGTGCACTGGCTTCCTCATATAGCTTGATGGATTCCTCAAGCCCTGTCTCCTCATTCTTCAGAAGATCTGTGATCTCCTCCATTCTCTTTAAATCGCTTTCAAAGCTCATTCTATCCTTCCTTTACTACCGATGTTATCATACCATCGGAGAGTCTTGTCCTGATTGTCTTTCCTAAAGTGGCATCCTTTGTTCTTCTGATAATCTTCCCATTCTCATCAGTCGTGACGGAGTAGCCGCGTCTGAGAACTGCAAGAGGCGAGAGAGCTTCATTCTCTTTGATTGCTGACTTGAGCTCAGCTTCCTTTTCCCTGAGCATCTTGCCAATGCTGTGGTTTATCTCTCGCTCAGCCAATAGAAGCCTTGTTTTTGCTTTCTCTGCAGCAGCTGCGAGACAGTCATCTATTGCTTTCTTTGTTTTCTCAAGGGAGAGATTGGCATCATCAAGTTGGGCCTTGAAGCTCTCTTCGATGCTTTCCTGACTGTAGGCGAGCCTTGTCTCAGCGTTCTGTACTCTCAACAGCAGCATCCTCCTAAGGTCCTCTGTGGATGGAATCCTACTCTTGTATTTGAGTATCTTCTTCTCCATCTCTGAAAGCCTGTGCAGGCAAGCTGTGAGACGTGAAGAAGCATCAGATACCTTCTCTTTCATCATGGCAGTGGAGAAGATGAGTGTTTTATCCAGCCTCTCTTTGCGTCTGAAAATAGTTTCTGTCACAATCTCTGCTGCAGCTGAAGGGGTAGGTGCTCTCTTATCTGCAACGAAATCAGAGATGGGCCAGTCAATCTCATGGCCTACAGCGGAGATGACGGGAATTGCTGAATCATGTATGGCTTCAATGACTTCCGGTTCAGAGAACGCTGCTAAATCCTCCTGGCTTCCTCCGCCTCTGCCTACTATGAGCACAGTACATGCTTCAAAGTTGTTTGCCTGCCTGATTCTGAGTGCTATCTCATCTGCAGCTCCATCTCCCTGGACAGATGCTGGGAACAGGATGATGTCAAGAGAAGGTGCACGGCGTTTTGTCACATTGAGGATATCTCTGATTGCTGCTCCTGTAGCGCTTGTTACGACACCAAGCTTTTTTATCTCCTCTGGAATCGGCTTTTTGATGTTCTCGTCAAAGTAGCCAAGACTGCGGTAGTAGGCTTTTCTCTTCTCTATGATCTCCATTAAAAGCCCATCACCTTTTTTCTTCATCTCCCTGACGATGAATGTGAGCTTGCCGGATTTCGTGTAATAGGAGAGGGACCCTTTCGCAACGACTAAATCACCGTTTTTTGGTATCATCATTGAAATCTGTGCTGAACGGAAGACCGCTACATCGATTGCGGCTGCGCTGTCTTTCAGCGTGAAATACCAGTGCCCTGAAGAGGCTGGACGGAATCCGGAAATCTCACCTTCAATGCTTAAATCATAGAACATCTCTTCTACTGTATCGTGAATAAGGCCATTGGCTTCGCTGACTGTCAATGTCTTATCGAAGAGGTCATAAGCTTCCATACTGCTATTTTAGCTATTTATTGTGTTTCTGAAAATGGAAGAAAAGTGTGTTGCAACGCTTAAAAATCGTCTAGAAAAATGTAGTGATTTTGTAAAAGATCGTCTAGAAAAGTGTGTTATAATCCATTTATGCAACGAGCGCTTTTTAAAGATTTGGTAAAATGGAAAGGAAATCCAGAACGCAAGCCATTGGTTCTTGAAGGAGCAAGGCAAGTCGGTAAGACCTGGCTTCTGAAAGAGTTTGGGCGTCATGAGTATTCGAATGTTGTTTATATAAACTGCGATGGTAATCCTCAAATGCAATTGCTGTTCTCTGATTATGATACATCAAGATTGTTGCGAGGATTTTCTGCGATTTCAGGAGAGATTATACAGCCTCATTCCACTTTGATTATCCTAGATGAAGTTCAGGAAGTGCCTGAAGCTCTTACCTCGTTGAAGTATTTTGCTGAGAATGCTCCTGATTATCATATCGCGGTCGCTGGCTCTTTGCTGGGATTGAAAATGCATGCAGATACGGGCTATCCAGTGGGCAAGACAGATTCGTTCAAGCTGTATCCGCTCTCATTTTCAGAGTTCCTTGCCGCTTGTGGAAAGGATGTGCTACTGGAGATGATAAGAGAACATGATTTTGCTAACATGAATGCGTTCATTCCACAGCTTACTGATCTGCTTCGTCAGTACTATTACACTGGCGGAATGCCAGCAGTTGTGGATTATTACCTCAGGACACAGGATCTAGGAGGTGTGAGGAGACTTCAGAAAGATATTATCACTGATTATGAGAGAGATTTCTCAAAGCATACCCCACCTTCTGTGATTCCTCGGATTTTTGCTGTTTGGAACTCGATTCCCAGTCAGCTTGCAAAGGAAAACAAAAAGTTCATATATGGTTCAATACGCAAAGGTGCAAGGGCTAAAGATTATGAGAGTGCAATAATATGGCTTAAAAAAGCAGGATTGATTTATACAATCAATTGCTTGAAAAAGCTTGAGCGGCCACTGAAATTCTATGAAAACAGCAACTCTTTCAAAATATTCATGGTAGATCTCGGACTCTTGGGAGCAATGGTGGATTCAAGAGCAGATGAAGTGCTTATTGGAAGCAAGGTGTTTTCGGATTATAAAGGAAGCTTTACGGAACAGTATGTTGCACAGCAATTCATCTCCACGTTCGGCGATAGCAAGCTCTATTATTACACTAACGATAACTCAACACTTGAGATAGACTTCGTTTCAGAATCTGATAAAGTTTATCCTATAGAAGTCAAAGCTGAGACTGATCTAAGATCTAAAAGACTCTCTTCTGTTCTTAACAGAAATCCAGATCTGAAGGGAATCAGATTCTCAATGTCACCATACATAGAGCAAGATAGATTGACAAATGTACCACTGCCGCTTGTTGAAGAGTACTTGCGTATGGTTTTCGATTGAGTCGTACAGGCAAACGAGCCAAGAATGATGCTCGGCTCATTTGCGTATATATGGTACAGATTTTCAGTTTTCAGCATATTCGAAAGAGATTCCATCGCTAGAAGTTGGAAGACCTTCGATACTGCTTTCTGGATTCTGATCCATTATTTCATTTCCTCGGTATGCTCCTACATATCCATTGCAGAATGGTTGATTATTTTCAGAAAACTTATGTGGGAAGCTTAAGATTACATTGGAAATATTAGCAGTACCACCTATGATTAACATCTTTCCTGCAGCTTCCAGATCGGCAGAAGTTTGTCCGTCTGAACCAATTGTTCCAGTGAATGCACCTATTGATTTTGCTTCTGCGGGACTTGCCTCATCAAAATAATCGAGAGACACTTTTACATTATTCAAAGTTGGATTTGAAATAGTTGTGTTGAGAACATGTCCTGCAATTCCGCCTGCAGCTCTTACATATCCATTTATGGATATATTCTCGACAACAGGATTTGAAATTAAACTATCCGTTGAAGAGTACTCCGCACCGATAATACCTCCCGCAAAAGCAACAGTTGTAGAAGAATATGATTTTATGTAACTTCCATCATTTCCTGATACTTTGCAGTTTGCAATGTGCACAGAGCTTCCTGATTCACTTCTTCCAACAATACCACCTACATTGAAAAGCGATTTGATTTTTATATCTCCAATAACGTTTATGTTTTCAAATGTTACGGGTTTTGCATTATCCATAGATGATGAGGACGGTATATATCCTGCAATAGCGCCAACCATGCCATTTGCTTCTATGTTTACATTCTCAATAGTAAGATTTTTGACAGTAGAACCTGACTCGAGAATTCCAAACAAACCTTTGAACCCTCCACCAATAGCATAGTTGTACATCGTACTTCCGGATGCAGAAAGATTTCTTATGATATATCCATTGCCATTGAATGTACCTTTGAATCCATTATAAGCAGATTCATTCGAAGCAAAGACAGCACTTTCATCATTTTCAACTGCATCTGTGTATGTACCTATAGGTGTCCATTTGACAGAGTTTAAATCAATATCATTTGCAAGATTAATTGTTATATCAGAAAAGTCATTCCCCTTGTTTACGAGGTATCTTAATCCAGCTAACTGATCTGCAGTAGAAAGAGAATACTCTTTTTTTCCGCTTTCAGAATTATACCAAGATAAGTCTATTCCGCCTTGCCACTTGTTTGTATTTGCTATTACAGTTGATTCGCCAACAGTAAAAACAGTGCCACTGTTTATGCCAAGATTTCCTGTTATTAAAATTGTATTGAATGTACCATCTGATTTTTCAAATATTTTTGCATTATCAAATACTCCACTGAAATCAAATGATATATTATTTATAATCTTGCCATTGATTTCTATTTCGATAGGTTCTACTGTCACAGCATTAAATAATTCCAGAATAACTTTATTATTATCTCTTGACGTAGTAAATGAAAAATAGATAGAACCTGAAATAATCTTTATGCCATTATTGAGATATTCGCCTGTGAAAGTGGAAATTGCATAATATTCTGAATCACTAGAATCTGAGTTTTTGGTCCATTCTGTTTCAATTCCTGTAGCAGGTGTTTTCTTCAAAGAATCCTTTGTAAGTTGCGTTAGGTCTAGATTCTCAGAAATCAGCTGGGCATTTTCCTGATTAATCTTGTCGTGTGAATCCGTTATCGTTGGGGGGGTAAAATGTCTTTGCTGGAATAACTGCATGCAGCAAATTGAAAAATGAATGTGATAACCAATAAGATGGAGAAAATCTTTAAAATTGATTGTTTCATCATAACCTCACTAAATTTCATATGAGAATATTATATTCTTATTTTCTTCACATACACATATCAAAATAAGTCTAATGATGCAAAATTTTATAAACTATAAACAAAGGTGTATGGGATTTGATTGTATGAAAGAACTAATGGATATTAGCTGAGATTTGCTATATATGAAATAAAGCGATGTTTAAGATTATGAGACTAGAGTCGAATTATGATGTACTTTGTTGCCTTCATACTTGAAAAATTGCTTCTCTCAATAACCCAAGATCGCTTGTCTTCGCTTCTACGCAATGATGACTTGCGAGAATCTGAAAGAATAATACTCTCACAAAGGAATAAGGAAATTTGAAAATGATATGAAAAAAGGCCGCCAAATCTCTGACGGCCGTGCGGGGTGTGATTATCTCACTCCTCTTCGATTGCGCCCTGTGGGCATACGCTTGCGCATGTTCCGCAGCTGATGCATGTATCTGCATCGATTACGTAGATATCGCCTTCAGAGATTGCTCCTACTGGGCACTCGCCAGCACATGTTCCGCAAGCTATACAGCTATCAGTGATCTTATAAGCCATAACAAACTCCTTTCGCTGCTAAGCAGCTGTAGTCATTACAGAAAATTTAACCTATTCACCCTTAACCGGTCAAGGTTGTGTTAGCTTGCGCGGCGCTTTTTCAGTGTTTTATAGAAGATAATTCCTGCAGCATCTGCAAGTGCCCAACCTATAGGGATGCTCATCCAGATGCCGGTCTCTCCCATCGGAAGGCGTGAAAGGAGCGCGGCAAGCAGCACTCTCAGCCCTAAGCTGATTATCGTGAGCACAAGCGAGATGGCAGGAGCTTTAAGCGCTCTGAAGATTCCATAGAAGAGGAAGAGGTATCCGATGAGGATATAGAAAGCTCCCTCGATTCTCAGATACTCAGATCCAATTGCAATCAGCTCTGTCTCTCCAGGATCGATGAAGATTGTCATCAGAGGTCCAGGAATTATGAACACGATAATCGAGATGATGAGACCGAAGAGCGTAGCAAGCATGAACGCGACTCTCATGCCTTCCCTGATTCGTTCTGTTTTTCCAGCTCCTCCATTCTGGCTGACGAATGTAGAGAACGCATTTCCGAATTCCTGAAGCGGCATGTATGCGATGCTGTCTATTTTGACGCCAGCTGCAAAAGCTGCCATCACTCCGGAGCCGAAGCTGTTGACGATGCCCTGCACGCAGAGAATTCCAAGATTCATGATCGATTGCTGCATCGATGTCAGCACTGATAGTGACAGCAGTTCGCTGAAGAGGCTCTTTTCAGGAACCATGTCTTTCAGTGAGAATCGGAGCATCTGATGCCTTGAGATAGAGAAAACAGCTATTCCAATGCCTGCAACCCATTGCGAGATTATAGTAGCGACAGCAGCACCCCAGACACCCCAATCGAGAGAGATGACGAAGTACAAGTCGAGTATGACATTCATGATGGCTGAGACTGCCATGAACAAAAGCGGTGTCCTTGAGTTTCCTACTGCACGTTCAGCGGCTGCATAGAAATTGTAGAGAAATAGAGCGGGAAGACCTATGAAGATTACTTTAAGGTATTCAGCCATATCTTCATAGACATCTTGTGGAACCTGCATCAGGCGCATAATCGGGTGCTGGAAGATGAGAGCAATTGCTGTAATCACTAAAGAGATTATGCCGATTGACATAAAAGAGATTCCGAGCGCTTTCCTGAGCTTCTCCTGATTGCCTTCTCCGAAGAGATAAGAAAAGACGATTCCAGCTCCCATTGAAAGTCCTATCATCAGCGATGTGAGGAATGTCATCAGCGAATATGCAGAACCTACAGCCGCCAACGCCTCCGCACCGACAAATCGTCCTACAATGATAGAGTCCGCCGCATTGTAGAGTGTCTGCAGCATATTGCCTAATATCAGGGGAATGGAGAATGCAAGGATCGGACCTGCTATCCCTCCTGTCGTAAGATCTCGTGTAGTGGTTGCCATGATTTTACTCTAACAGTCCGTTTGCTCTTTTTGAAGGGGGTTCTTTCTGCTATCATTTCCGCTGTATGAAGAAGCTCGTCATCGCTGAAAAGCCCTCTGTAGGGCGTGAGATAGCCAGAAACCTCGGTTGTTTCTCCAAGGAAAAAGGCTATACAGAAGGATCGGAATATATTGTTACATGGGCACTGGGACATCTGGTGGAACTTGCGGAACCACAGCACTACACAGAAAGCTGGAAGAGATGGTCCCTAAGAGATTTGCCTATGCTTCCAGAGCATCTGGACCAAGTCGTGATAGAAGAGTCCAAGGAGCAGTTCGATG
>JADIMT010000107.1 GCA_017694595.1 Candidatus Ornithospirochaeta stercoripullorum
TCTCTCATGATCCTTGACGATGTCTGTGTAGGCCTGCAGTACGGAGATGATCTCCGATTCGCTTGTGTCCCATGGTACGGACTTTGAGATCTCATTAAGTCCCATGCTCTTTGTGAAGTACATCTCGTGGTGGGTCCTGCCCTGGTAAAGCAGCCTTTCTGTTGCTGTCTTGAATTCCATGACCGCCAGTCTACCACTTAGCTCAAGTTGATTGGATTGAGGGTTAAGTACCGCTTACGCAAGACTGACGAGGCAAGGGAATTCTACATCAGGGCCTGTATTGAGAATCGCTACTCGAAGAGGGAACTTGAGCGCCAGATTGACAGCATGCTCTATGAGCGTACTGCCATATCAGATGCGAAATATGGAGCTTTGACAAGGAGGAACGAGGGACTGTCCTCTCTGAGAGATGCCTATGTGCTGGAATTCCTGGATTTGCCGACTTCATACAAGGAGAAGGACCTCAGGAAGCAGATAGTCTCACACTTGAAAGACTTCATCCTTGAGTTTGGAAAGGACTTCTCATTCATCGGTCAGGAATATCGTCTTCAGGTTGGCAATACCGATTTCTTCATAGATCTCCTTTTCTTCAATCGAGCTCTTTCCTGCCTTGTCGCCGTTGAGCTCAAGATCGGTATGTTCCGTCCTGAGCATCTTGGGCAGCTGAACTTGTATCTTGAAGCCTTGGACAGGGATGTAAGAAAGCCGAATGAGAATCCAAGCGTCGGCCTCATCCTATGCACATGAAAGGACGACACAGTCGTCGAGTACTCTCTCTCAAGAAGCCTCTCCCCTGCGATGGTTGCGGATTATACTCTTCATCTTCCGGACAAGAAGAGCCTTCGGGAGAAGATGCGTGAGATTGCAGAGCTTTCTGCTGAAGAGCTTGAAGAAAGCTGATACTGATTCCTGGTACTTCAGCCCCGGCTTTTCCATAAGATGATGAAAGTGGATGCGAAGCCGGAGATTTCGGTCGCATGCTCAGCTCGTCATACGAATGTCTCCAAACCGTTGTTTGATTAGGCTGACTGCACACCCTGTGAATAGTTTCCAGTCTGCCGTAAATAAATTACGGTTTTCCTTGATTAGCTGCAGCGGCACAGCTATCCTTGTGCTAGGAAAAGGATAGGAATGACACGACTTGCAAAATTCACAGTTGAAGGATACAGAAGCTTTGGAAAAGCCGTCACAATTGATTTCTGTGCTGTCCATGACTACAAATTCAGCAAAGAGTGTGTGAGTGATGGCGTAATTACAAAGGTGGGGATATACGGTCCCAATGGTTGTGGCAAAAGCAACTTGGGATTTGCCCTGATGAATATCGTCTCTCATCTGACGGATAAGGAAAGCGGCATCCTCAAAAACAGGCCTGGCATCTTCCTCAATGTGGACGAGAATGTGCATGAGGCTGTCTTCTTATACACTTTCAAGATTGACGATGACTTCTATACCTTGGAGTACCACAAAAAGGATGAAGAGAGCATTTCCAGAGAAATCTTCAGCGTAAACGAAGCCATCCTCTATGATTACGATTATTCGAAGCAGGTGTTCGCTGTAAAGGAAATGGCCAATCTCGTTTCCGACAATTTGAACTTCGCATATTTGGGGGACAAAATGTCGGTGTTCAGATACATAGCCAACAACAGTGTCCAGGAAGAAGGCTCTCCAATAAAGGCCATCATGGATTTTGTGTCCCACATGCTCTGGTTCAGACCAGTGGGAGGAAACTCCTATATAGGTCTGGATACTGGAGTCGTCAATCTGGATGAGTGGATCGTCGGCAATGGGCATGTCGCCGATTTCACCGATTTCATCAAAGATGTATGCAATATCGATATTGAGTTGAGTACAGTCGAAGGGATCGATGGGAAGCCTCTTCTTGTGGAAAAGCATGACAATGGCTTGCTGCTGTTCCGGAATGTCTCTTCGAGCGGGACAAGTGCGGCAGAGCTTTTCTATTTCTGGATGAAGAGATTCGGTGAAGTTTCTTTTCTGTTCATTGATGAGTTTGATGCTTTCTATCATTTTGCCCTGGCGATCAGGATTGTGGAGAAGCTGAAGGAATATCCTGAGATGCAGGCTGTATTCACGACACACAATACCGCGCTGCTTGGCAACTCCATTCTGCGCCCAGACTGCTATCTCATTTTTGGCAACAAGGTTCTGCGGTCCTACATCGATATGGCCGGGGATAGGGAAATAAGAGAAGGCCACAACCTTGAGAAGATTTACAGGAGTGGCGGTCTGGATGGGTGAACTTCTTCTCGATGGTCGCAAGGCATCGTGAGAAATACGATTGTTGATGACGGTGGTCCTTGGGCTTCAGATTCCGGCATGCATGATTTGCTGAGGGCATCACCTGCCAGACAGCTTGCCTAGGGCCGCACTCTGGCGCTAAAGTCCTTTGCCATGGACGCAAGGGAAGAGAAGGTACAGTTCTGGATGCTGAATGTGGCATCCTTCCTCGGACAGCTCACGATCAACATGGTGAACCTCGCCCTGGTCTACCATCTGCGCTACACGCTGGCGGCCAGCGCGACGGTGGTCGGCCTGGCTGCGAGCACATACACAGGCTTCTA
>JADIMT010000108.1 GCA_017694595.1 Candidatus Ornithospirochaeta stercoripullorum
GAGCTATCTACTTCCTGAAGGACAAGGGCTTCACTGTCAACGAAGAGACTGTAGCTCGCGACGCAAAAGGAAAGATCAAAGTCTGCTATCTCAACGAAGAGATTGGCGGTTTTGCAATCCACCTTGTAAAATAAGAGCAAGACATTGGTAAAAGGGCTGTTGAAAGGCAGCCCTTTTCTCTTTCAAAGACAATAAGCACACTGATTTCTGCATGCTGAATAGCTGGTGTTTCAAGCCTATCAACAATCAATTTTCTGAAAGAACGCTCCTTTTTCCGTTGAATACCAGACAAGTCTGCCTTTTCCAGCATATGCGAAGCTTGTATGAAGCTCCCACTCTGGGTAGAACAGTTTAAGCGTATAGCCAGACCAGTTCTCAAAAGCCACAAAAGCTATGAAATCTTCTTTTGTCATAGGACACTCAGACGAGACAAGGATCTCATCTCCTTCCCTCATGACAGAAAGACCAGATTCCGCTTCTCTAAGCACGAGCGGCGAAAGTGTATGTGAGCAGCAACTAATACTTGAATTCCCTGAAGCCACGACTACCGAGCCGCATTCATGACAAAAATAATAAGAAAATCCTTTCATGGAGAGATTATATATTCCTTTCGGGATTTGCGAAATCATCAGACATCCTTCACAAAGCAGCCACTGCAGCTCTTTACTTCTCAATTCCGGGAGAATATCCTTTCAATATGCCAAGAGTAGGATACAGAGCACATGATTTCGGTTCTTTTGCTAATGCTGAAGAGCTAGGAAAGAGGATTGAGAGCATCAGACCATCATGCATACAGCTGGCTCTCAATAAAGTCATACCATCAGCGAAACGATGGCAGGACTGGGATGAAGAGTATATCTCATCAATCTCTGGCACACTGCGCAAGCACGGTGTGGAAGTAGCGATCATTGGCTGCTATATAAACCCAATCAATCCTGACAAAGAAAGCAGGAAGGAAGAGATAAGAAGATTCGGTAAATCACTCTCACTTGCTTCTGCATTCGGCTGTCCATATGTAGGTACAGAAACAGGAACTATAGCTCCGGACGGAGGCTTCTCCATCGAAACATCGGATCCGAAGAATCTGGAAATCTTCAAAGAAAGCCTGGAGCAGATGATAGAGCTTGCTGAGAAATATGACGCTTATATTGCGTTGGAAGCTGTTGCAAGAAACCATACAATCTCAACAATCGAACGTATGGCCGACATCCTTTCCCGTTACAGAACTGACAGACTGAAGACAATCTTCGACCCTGTCAATCTTATTCCTTATACAGGCATACAGGAAAAAGATGGCGTGAGCTTGAAAGTGCCATCATCAGAGGCTGAACATAGCTTTGTCTCAGAAGTCCTAGATCTCTATGGGGATCGTCTTGTAGCAATCCATTGCAAAGATTATTACCTGGATTCCAAGACAGGATTGAAGGTCGGTGATATCCCCGCGCTTACAGGAGTATTCCGCTGGAATGACTTTGCAAAGGAATTGAGAGAGAGGAACATTGATGTACCATGGCTGCTGGAGAATCATAATCCTGCAACTGTGAAAGAAACAGCAGACACAATCGCAGGATACTGATCAAAGCAGATAAGGCTGGGAGAATGAGACAGGGTGTCTATTCTCCGCCAGTACTTTCTCCAAGTAAGCTGTATCAAGCCCCAAGTCTGAGACCAGGTGAACAACAAGCGACTCACCTAGCAGATTCTGCTCGCAGAATAGATATGAAATGGCTTTTTCCGCAATAAGTCCTGGCGTCATCGCATTCATATAGATTTCTGCATCAGGAAGAGCGCCATAACGCTGTTTTAGGTTCTCGGCCAAAAGCGAGGACTCTGGCTTCTCATGCAATGCTTTAAGCTCTCGCTTCAGCGGTTCCACATCCCCTCTTGTCGCAGCCTCCCCCAGTGGCTTCAGCGTGAAGAATGTGTACTCCTTTCCAGGCAGGAAGTGATGCTTCTCGCAACGTGCCGCATAATTCGGCTCAAGACCACTGTTCTTGATTCTGTCTCCGCCAACGACGATAAGTGGATCGAAATAGAGCGCAGGACACTCTTTGTCCCCTATCTGATAATACCTATACGTATAGAAAGCTGAAGCCATGCAATCAGGATGTTCACAGTAAGCTGTAAGCGGAATCACATCAGTCGCAATATCCAGCATCAGACGCGCTGTAGAGTTGAAGAACTCCCTCCGGAAGTTGAGGATCAGCGTAGGAAAGACGAACATGCATCCTTTCTCAAGCGAGTAGTTCCTGGCAACATATGCCAGCCTCTCATCAAAGAAAGAAGCTTCATCGATGATATAAGTACCTACATCAGGATTATCCCTAAGCACTTCCTCGAATCCAAATGAGTCTTTGATTCTCGCTATATTATCCCCGCATCTGATATACCCAGAACGATACGCGAGCGCATCATCAGGATACTCTGTGAAACGGCCACCATCTATCTCTGAGCGAATGAAGAAGATTCTTCGTCTATCTAGAGAACCAGTGCTGGTCATGCATCTAACTTTCTCGCTCTTTTTGCGCGCTACAGAAGCATCACGCCAGATACGAGCAGCAAACTCTGTCTTTCCCGACCCCATAGGACCAATTACAAGCACGCGGCGGCCTGGCGTCGTGAAATCAAAGTGAGTGAACGATTCATGCACATCAAGCGTGGGGAACCCTAATGACTTGAGGAAGTCCGCACCGGGAGTTGTATTCTCAATTCCCGGCATTTTCTTCCCTTATAATCCTCAATCCTGCGCTTGCTCCGATACGTGTTGCCCCCGCATCAATCATAGCTTTAGCTGTTGCATAATCCCTGATGCCACCGGAAGCTTTCACACCCATCTCTGGTCCGACAGCCTCGCGCATCAACGCAACATCATGAACAGTTGCTCCGCCTGTAGAGAATCCTGTACTGGTTTTTACAAAGTCAGCTCCAGCCTTCTTTGATAGTTGACATGCTGTCTTTTTCTCATCATCGGTAAGAAGACAAGTCTCGATGATGACTTTCAGTATTTTACCCTCAGTCGCCTTCCGTACTGCTTTGATATCTTCAAAGACTTCATCAGTCCTGCCAGATTTGAGATACCCGATATTGATAACCATATCAATCTCATCTGCGCCATCTGCTACAGCATTCTCAGCTTCATATGCCTTTGCTTTCGTAGCCATAGCACCAAGAGGGAAGCCAACAACAGTGCATACATGTACATCTGTTCCCTTCAGGATATCTCTTGATACTCCGACCCAGCACGAATTGACACAAACAGAAGCGAAATGATTCTCCGCAGCCTCTTGGCAGAGTTTCTCAATCTCCTGCAAAGTAGCATCCGCGCGAAGCAATGTATGATCAATATATTTTGCTAATGCCATAAATCTCTCCTTCACCAGCATTATAATAATTTGCCAAGCCTGGCATCGAGTATACCAGAGAAAATTGTCGGATACTCATCACCCGACTCTATCCTCTTGATGAGAATCGCAATCGCAATCTCATCATCATTGAGCATAGCAGGGTAAAACGGATTGGCAAAGACACATTCTTCCCCCAGTGTAACATGTGAAAGCGTCAATCCACTATTTCCTGTCACCCAGTCTCTATGGAAAACAAACGGGACAGAACATGGATAACCTGAAGCTGTCACAGTATGCAAGCCCATCTCCGTCAGAAAACCATTCTCGCCCCTGATTTCCACCTGTTTTCCATAGAGATAGCTATGATACTGATTCGAAGAGAAATCATTGATGAAAAGCTTATTGCCAAAGCGCATGATCCTGATCTTCCTTACATACTCCTCTAGGCCACCGCTGATGACAAGTGAATCACGCATAGCTGTCTTCCTCATTTCAGAAGGGAAGTCCAGACTCTTGATGTCATCTGGCATCGAATCACCGAGGGTAAGGATATCTCTGGCAATTGATGCTGCATGATGGTTATGCAAGCCTGAAAGAAAAAGCTGATCAATCGGACCAATCTTATGCAAAGATGCCATAAGAGAAGCATAGAGCGGTGTGTATCGATACTGTTCAGCTACAGCTCCTTTCATATCTCCCAGCTCATCCAGTTCTGCCTCGGAAAGACGCAGGAAACTAGTCTCGGAAATGACAAACTCATTTCGTTCTCCCAGCATCTTCATCAAAGGCACAAATCCATCATTGCCGCTCGCGACGATGACTGCATCATGTGGCAATGAAAGAGCATAAGAAATGTCAGTTGTCGCTTCCACACCTTCCTTTCTCAAAGCTTCTGCCCTTTCCGCATGCCTTGTGCAGACTGCTCTTATATTCAGAAGCGCTGGAAGAGCTCTCGCTATTCTAAGATAAAACTTTGATCGCCAGCCGGTTCCAAAGAGAATAATATCCATAAATACCTCACACTTATTATAGCGCTGTTGCATGCCAAAGCCCTTTGATTTTATTCTTTCAGCATGTTATTGAATATTTTCCAGGAACTTTTCACATGGGTAATGCTTCTGATAATCCTTCTGAATATTTCCCAGAGGAAATTTCCACGTACAGAGAAGAAGAGAAAAGCAACTATCCTGATAGCTGTTGATTTCCTCATCGTATACACATTGATTGCTTGCACATCAATCTGGAAGCTTCCTACATGGGTTGGTTTCATCTGGCCTGTCCTTGGTATCGCTTGCATCATCATCTTCCGTAAAACTTTCTGGCCTTTCCGCATGCATTGCACCAAATGCGGCAAGAAGATGGACTGGAACAGAATGATTGGATATGACGAGAACCTTTGCCAGGATTGCTATTGGGAAGCTCATCCAGAGGAAAAGGAAGCTGAGGACAATAAAAAGAAAACACCAGAGGAGATACGCGAGGAGAAATTCGTGCAAGCTGATAAAGTCTCTGACATTCCCTGGGATGATTGGGAACCAACTGAGAGATGTGTCCTCACTTATGTCACAGACGGCAACAAAATACTCATGATCATGAAAAAAACAGGGCTTGGCTCTGGATACATAAACGCTCCTGGCGGACATATAGAACTGGAAGAGACAAAGATGGAAGCCGCCATCAGAGAAACAAAGGAAGAGACAGGACTCACTGTATCGAATCTCGAAGAGAGAGGTGTGCTTCGCTTCCAGTTCAAAGATGGGCTTAGGATGCTTGGTTATGTCTTTTTCACATCATCATATGAAGGCAAGCTGATTGATGAGTGCGAAGAGACAAAGCCTTTCTGGACGGAAATAGATACTCTTGATTACTCAGCAATGTGGGAAGACGATAGGCTCTGGCTGCCAATGGCTCTGGAAGGAAAGAAGTTCTCAGGCTATTTCATCTTTGATGACAAAACCATGATAGACAGCAGCGTCGTAGAAGATGAAGATTATTGACAGCGAATGCGCTATGGGACTCTGGAATCTTTCAGAGTCCTCTTTTCATCAGCGCATACCAGCTAGGGATGGCAAGAATCTCATAAAAGCTGCATACAGAAAAGGCATCAGGCTTTTTGATACTGCTTATTCATACAATGAAGCTGACTCACTTCTCTATTCCGCCATGAAGGAAATCAGGGCTAAAGATTTCGCGGTAGTATCAAAAATTATGCCTGTCCCTTCCCTCAGGAAAAAGGCTGAGACATCTTTAAAGCGGCTTGGAATTGAACATTTCAAGATACTATTACTGCATTGGCCATGTTCTGAGCCATTATTCTCAGAAAGCCTTGAAGAACTCGTCAAGCTGAAAGATGAAGGAAAAACTGAAGCGATAGGAGTCTCTAATTTGCCTTTTCATATGCTGCAAGAGAGCATCAAACGCTTTCCATTGGAATACCATGAGCGACCACTTTCACTTCTATGGAACAAAGACTGGGAAAAAGAGCGCATGCTCAATATAAAGACAATAGCCTACTCTCCCCTTGGAATGGGTCTTCTCTCTGGCAAATACAGAAACCTTGAAGATATCCCCGACCAGCGACGCACTCTTCCATCCTTATCCGCACAATCCTGTCATAAGCTTTTCGAAGCAATTGATGGAGACAAAGCAAAAGCGCTCTCATGGGTCTATTCGCAGCATCCCTGGTGCGTTGTCTCTGGTTTTCACCATATCATTGAGCTTGAGATATTATCATCGATATACGCATTGGAAAGCAGCGAAGAAGAGAAGCTGACACAGCTTGCTGATGCTATAAGCGACGAGACAGCATATGATAATATCTTTGCACATAACTGGAGGAAAGATTAGCGTGCTCATCCCCACTGCAAGAAGCGAAGCTGAGATAGAAGTCAAACGTTCAAGATTCATTGCAATCGCTATTCCCACATTTTCCATGGAGGAAGTCAAAGAAGCTGTTCTCTCTGTAAGGAAAGAACACCCAGATGCGACGCATGTTGTCCATGCCTCCGTTATAGGTAAAGCAGGAACCATGTACTCTTCTTCCGATGATAGGGAACCGAAGAATACTGCAGGACGTCCCGCGCTGGAAGTCGTCAAAGGCTCTGGAATTACAAATATAACTGTAGCAATCGTCCGCTATTTCGGCGGCACGCTGCTAGGAACAGGAGGCCTTGTCAAAGCATATTCGGACAGCGCAAAAGCTGTGCTTGCAATCGTACCGACAGAAGAGCTGATTGAGAAGACAGAGTTTTCGATGACACTGCCATACAACTCTTATACATTGATCAAAAGGCTTCTTGAGAGCGTCTCAGCAGAGATCCTCAAGGAGAACTTCGATATCAACATAAAAATCGAAGGGCGCATCCCATCAAGCAATCTTGCAACAATGGAAGCGGAAGCGATGGATATAGGACAAGGAAAGATACTTCTAAGCATCAGTACCTAGAAAGCCTGTAGTGCTTACCGTTGTCAAAAAGGCTTTCACGTTCGTTTTTCCCATCCTCAGGGCTTTCAATCCCCTCAACAAACTTTATTGCTATAGATATCGCTACAGATAGCGCTTCTGGAGAGACTTTGTCCGGTGTGTCTTCTTCTGTATGGGCTGGGTTGGATTTATCTGCAACCATACCAGTAAGAGTTGTGGCTCTGATCCCATGGAGAGCAGCACTAGCGGCATCTGTTGCCCCGGAAAGGAATGGCAATCTGACTGTCTGGCAGTTATAGCCCATTCCTTCTGCAAGAAATGTCAGGCGGGATGCCAGTGATGCTGATAGCTGTACAAAGCCATTGCCGTCATCAGACAGAAAAGAAAGTGAGTCTTCTTTATACAATCCATCGAAGTTGATGTTAACAGGATTAGTGAGCAAGGACAGATGCTCATCATACCAAGCCATGCTACCACTTGAAAAATTCTCCTCACCGTCAAAAGAAGCGAAGATAAGCCTTGTCGATTCGAGTGGATGCCCCTTTTCCTGTTCTTTTGCAAAATATGAGTAGAGAGTGAGCATGACAGCAACGCCTGAGAGATTGTCGCCAGCTCCATTCACGCATTCTCCCTCTGTACGTATTGATTTCAGAAGTGAAAGCATAGAGACAGCAAAAACTACCAAAAACACGACAACAAACCAAAGAGCCGGGAAACCTGGCCGGAAAAGCTTCCTTTGGAATATTTCTATGATGAGCTGCAATATCTCCAAAACTGAAAGCAATGCAAATGAAAGTGCAGCGCTCTGCAGTGACAAGTGCCCAATGATGCCTTCAATCTTCCTGGAACTTTGCGCACTATCATGATGAGAGGTGAATATTACAGTGTTCTCAACCTTATTCACTGGTTCGAGGACTGCATGGACGTTAGTACCTTCAGCCTTCGGGAAAAGAGAGAACAGAAAGCCTGTCCGCAGCCTCAGCAGATCATAGACGATGAAGACAAGGAAAGCCGAGACGATGATGGCGATGTAAGGCAAACCCAAGACAGAGAAGAGAAAAGAGAAAGATATAAGGACTACTGCGGATAGCATCATCCAGTGCGACATACGGGGAACCATCTGAAACGATGAGAGCTCCGCTTCTTTCATCTTCTCTGCTATACGCGTTGCCGCTGTCTTTGTCTCAGTCGAAGCAGATGGCCGAGGTCCGAGATTATCATAAAGATCCTGAAGAATAGCATAAGCTTCATCTGAAAGCTTAGGAGCTTTGACAGCTTCAACAACTTCCTTCTCAGTTTTCTTTTCCTTTTTCAGCTTCTTCAGCCCTTTCTGGAATATATCTCTTACAGCACTTAACTTCAGCCCCATAATTAGAGAGATAACACAGAAGAAGTTTTTTTGCGACTGCCTCAAAGCTTTATCAAGCAAACGCAAGTGAAACATTCAAATATTTCATAGCAGGCAGCTGATTGGAACAAGGAACCGCTGTGCAGGCAAATTGATACACTGTTACTCCTACAATTTAGAATTAAAAGCAATTGACAACAATCTCATCAATCTGTATGATTCAATCCTTGATTGGTAGTTTCCAAATAATTGGAGAGATGTCCGAGTGGTCGATGGTGGCAGTCTTGAAAACTGCTGAGGCGCAAGTCTCCGGGGGTTCGAATCCCTCTCTCTCCGTTTAAAATCAAGGAGAGGTGCGAGAGAGGCCGAATCGGGCTCCCTGCTAAGGAGTTGACCTGGCAAACCCGGGTCCGGGGGTTCGAATCCCCCCCTCTCCGATAATGAGACTATAGCTCAGCTGGATAGAGCATCAGTTTGCGGAACTGAGGGTCGGAGGTTCGAATCCTCTTAGTCTCGTACCATGGAGAGATGTCCGAGTGGTCGAAGGAGCCGGACTCGAAATCCGGTGTAGTGCTATGCATTACCGAGGGTTCGAATCCCTCTCTCTCCGCAAGAGACAAATCTCTTATATACTCCCTCTGGAGAGATGTCCGAGTGGTCGAAGGTGCACGATTGGAAGTCGTGTATGGTCAAAAGCCATCGAGGGTTCGAATCCCTCTCTCTCCGTTCAGCAGCAGATACCTGGCTATGTACGCCGCCCAACCCCGTCAGGGCAGGGATGCAGCAGCGGTAAGCGGAATGTACATGAGACCGGGACCATTTGCTGCTGTTTTTTTCCCTTCCTATCCAATTAAAGCCTATCCATGCTATAATCATCCACCGGAGGAAGAATGGCACAGCAAGCCTATGAAGTAACAGCGACAAGAAAAAGGCCACAGCAATTCGATAAACTTGTAGGCCAGGATTTTGTCGTATCGACACTGGAGAATGCAATAAAAGAAGGCAGAATAGCGCATGCTTACCTTTTTTCCGGCCCACGAGGTGTAGGAAAGACAAGTTCTGCACGTCTGTTAGCTAAAGCTCTTAATTGCGAAAGCGACTCAAAGCCTACAGCTCATCCCTGCGGAGAGTGCGATTCATGCAAAGCCATAGCCCAGGGAAAGTCTGTCGATGTGATTGAAATCGATGGAGCCTCCAACACTAGCGTCAATGATATAAGGGCAATAAAAGACGAGGTAATGTATCCTCCGCAGTCATCGCGTTACAAGATTTATATCATCGACGAAGTGCACATGCTCTCTACATCTGCATTCAATGCGCTTCTGAAGACTATCGAAGAACCACCTGAGTACATCATCTTCATCTTTGCAACCACTGAGCTGCAGAAAGTTCCGGCAACTATCAGGTCGCGCTGTCAGCAGTTCCGCTTCCATCTGATCGGACAGAAGGAAATAATTGAGTGCCTGCAAGAAGCTGCTGAAGATCTCAATATAGCAGCTGATGAGGATGCCCTTTTCTGGATAGCCAGAGAATCGACAGGATCGATGCGCGATGCATACACGCTCTTCGATCAAGTTGCCGCTTTCTCAGGGGATCATATAACACTCGCCAAAATCAGAGAGAAGCTGTCAATCGCTGGCTTTGGTGCTATCTCTGGCATCGTAAGGAAAGCGCTGCTGAAACAGCAAACAGAAGCTTTAAGCGCACTTTCTGAGCTTTTTGAATCTGGCGTCTCTGCAGATCAGATCATCAAAGACAGTGCTGAATTCTTCCGAACGCTGATGTTATATAAAGCAGGTGTTAAGCGGACAGATGTGCTTGGTTCACCTCTCGACGAGATTCCAAATGATATCGTCAGCATGCTGACAGAAGAGCAGATAGAAGCTGCACTGAAGGCTTTTCTCAATCTCTACAGGGATATACGCTATTCACTATCTCCAAGATTTGAAATAGAGCTGATGTTCATGCGTCTATCCGCTCTCCCCCTTCTCACATCCACAGCATCACTTATCGAGAAGCTAGAGAATATGAAAAAAGGCATTGCAGAAGGTAGCATTGTAGTAAAAGCGCCAAAAGAAGCAATCAAGCTAGAAAGTGTACAAGAAGCGCAGAAACCTCAGCCATCCTCTCCTCTTCCTGAGAAAGTTTCTTCAATTGCCAGCAAAGAAGAACACTACGAAACTGAAAGCGAAGTGTTTGATGAAAATACAGAAGAAGGTTTTACGATCACAATCAATGATCTTCCGGCTATCGCTGAAGCTTTGCGCAAGATGGGAAAATCCGTTGCGGCAAGATATATCTCAAGCATAGATAAAGTGGAAGAGAAAGATGGCGCCTTCATCTTCACAACGCAAAAGCCTTTGGCTTACAACTCACTGAAGAATGATGAGAGAGATCTCAACAAAGCTGTTGCCGCAGCTTTTGGAGAAAGCCCTATAATCAAGCTGAAGCTTGAGGAAAAAACAAATGAAGATGATGCTTTTTCTCCACAGATGAAGGAACTTAGATCCTTCTTCGGTGGAAATCTTATAAGAACAGGCAAAGAGAATAATAAGGAGATAGAGGAAAGCAATGTTCCCAAACATGAATCCATTCGAACTGATGAAGACAATGGGCTCAATCCAGAGCCAGATGAAGACGATTAAAGAAGAGCTCAGCAAAATAACAGCCACAGGCTCTGCGGGTGCAGGTCTTGTCGAGGCGACTGTAAATGGAGAATTCATGGTGCAGAAGATCACTATCTCAGATAGCGCGATGGCTATGAACGACAAAGGAGCTATTGAAGTGCTTACAGCTTCTGCCATCAATGATGCAATCAACAAAGTCAAAGAGAAGACAGAGGAACGCTCTCGCGAACTACTGCAGGAAATCCAGAGGAAAAACTGATGGATGCCATAGAAGAGCTGCAAGGATTGTTGAAAAAACTGCCAGGTATGGGAGAGAAATCCGCATTGCGTCTTTCCTACCATCTTATACGCACAGATGAAAGTTTCAACAAAGCGCTGGGAAATGCAATAGCTACTATCAAAGAGAAGATTCATCCATGCCCTATCTGCGGCTGTTACACTGAGCATGATATCTGCTCATACTGCTCTGATGGAACAAGGGACAGAAGCACTATCTGTGTCGTTGAAGAACCACAGGATGTACTTTCAATAGCTTCCTCCGGCGCTTATAACGGACTGTTCCACGTACTTGGCGGGGCAATCAATCCGCTAGGAGGCATCGGACCCGACAACCTCACATTTCCCGAGTTGATCAGGAGAATCGAGGAAGGAAGCTTCAAGGAAGTCATCATAGCGACTAATCCAACTGAAGAAGGAGATACCACAGCCCTCTACATCAGACATCTCCTGGAGGGAAAAGATATAGCAATCACACGCTTAGCTTCAGGCCTTCCTATCGGAGGAGACCTTGGTTATGCTGACAAGCTCACGCTCATGAGATCCCTCAGAGGACGTATCAAGTTCTGAAAAAGAAAGTGCAATAAGCTCCAGCGAAAGTCCAAGCAGGCCCAGGACTATTGCTGGGAAAGCTATCATCCACGGCGCGCTGAGCATCACAGGCCTTGCTTCCGCAAGGATGGAACCAAGGGACGGTATTGTCACAGGTATACCACATCCAAGATAAGATAGCGTTGCTTCTGCCATCAATGCGGAGAGGAACACAGTAACAGCTTGCAATGAAAGATAAGGACAGAGATGACGAAACATCTTCCTGAATATCTTGAAGCTTGATGATCCGATAGCCCTCTCCGCTTCGATGAAATCCTCTGAAAGCAATGCGGAAACCCTTGTATATGACGTGCGCGCTATGTCAGAGATATGCGAGATGGAGATAGCAATGATCATCTTCACGATTCCTGGCCCTGATATAGAAGCAAAGAAAAGAGCAAGGATAATCGACGGAATTGCCTTGAGAGAATCCGAAAGAGAAAGGATGACCTCTTCCGGAAAATGAGGAAGTGTATAAAGAAACGAAAGCATTACTCCGATGACAATGGAAAAGAGCATCACAGCAAACGCAGATAGTATGGAGACTCCTACTCCAGCGGCTGTACGTTCAAAGAGGCTTCTTCCTAATGTATCAGTACCAAAAGGTTCTTCTAAAGAAGGCGGAATGAGCCTGTTGTCTGTCTCAATAATCCCTGCGTTTCCAAAGAGCACTGAGAAAAGCACTATAGCTATCAGCATGATTATCCCAGCTTTTCTCTTCATCCTCTCCTCCTTGGATCAAGAGCATAGATGAGACATTCTGCTATAAAAGATATGATAGAGACAAACAAAGCAGCTATCATCAGCAAAGTACCAGAAAGCATAACATCACGACTAAGCGATGCATTGACTATCAGAGAACCTACCCCAGGAATAGCAAAAACTGTCTCAACTGCCGCAGACCCTCCCAAAAATGAAGCAAACGACTGTGCAAGAACAGCGACCAACACAGGCAGTGCTGGCTTTGTTGCGCTGATAATTGCTCTCTGATGCTTGCTCATCCCCATAGCGGAAGCTATAAGCGAATATGGTTTCTCCAAGCTTTCCCTGAGTGCACGACGAAACATCAGCATAATAAAAGAGGAATGCAGCAGCGCTATCGAGAGAGACGGAAGGAAGATTGACCGCAGATGCTTGAAAAACCCAGCTGAGAGAGAGCTGTATCCACTTACAGGAAACAATCCTGACCAGACAGAGAATACAATGACAAGGAACAAAGCAAGCAAGAATATAGGAAGAGAAGCCATCAATGCTGCCCATCCTGTGGAAAGTATATCTCCGATGCTTTTCTTTTCCAGGGTAATATATGAAAGCGGCACAGCTATCAAAAGCGAAAGAAGAAAAGCCAGCAAAGATATAGATAAAGTAACTGGAAGTCTCTGCTTTAGCAGCGTGGCAATCTCTATACCTGCTGCAGATTGCCCAAACTCCCCTCTGATGAATGACCATAGAAAGTCCAGATACCTCAGCATCAATGAGTCTGACATGCCCTGCGCTTCTCTATAATCCTCGACATTACTCTCGCTTATCTCTTCGGAAAGCACATAAGACGAGCTGTCACCTGCCGAGAAAGATAAAGCAAAGAAGACTAGAGAAGAAACAATAAGCATTGTCAGAGGTATTGTGATCAAACGTCTCCAGATTCTATGCATCATTGAGATATTACCCTTTAGCAAGACGAAAAAACAGAGCTTGGTTTATTTGTGTATCGCATCCTTCAGGAAACTGTAAGAGAATTTGATAGCCCTTACAGAAAGCTCCTCGCAAAGATGTGGCGGATCTGAAGGAGAAAACCCGCCTGGACGAAGTTCCATGCACCTCAGAGAGCCAAACTTCTTCTCAAACTCCGATGCAAAGGTTTTTGCTGTATCAACCACACGCTTCTTTTCCCATCCATAGCTAGTACAGATTATCCCAATAGCCATCAGCGGACCTTCCACCAAACCACATTGTGCTCTATAGCCTCCAGCTCCATGCATGCAGACAGTCGAGACTATCGTCTGGCTATCAAGCTCAATGCCAAAGAGATAGCAAAGTATGTAAAGCGATGTCAAAGCGCAATTGTCATCATTCCCATAATACATTTCATGTACCGTCTCACTGATATACTTGTCTATCCCTTCCATGCTGCTATTATTGCTCAGAATCATCATGGCAGCCACAATTACTTCACTGCGGCTTTCCTGAAATTGAAGCCATTAGTGAAATCAATATTCTCAAGTGTTGATACAGAGGCATAGACTGTTGAGTAATGGCCTGGAACAATGACAGGAATGTAATTCCATAGGCTTTTCTGACAATCTTGCCAGATTGATATTGCTTCTTCCACGCTCTCAGTCTCCGCAACTGCTTTCAGCAGAGTTTCTGATTCTGGATTGTCAAAGCCTCCAGGGCTTGTTGCTGTAAGATAGTTCTTTTCCAGTGGCAGAATCGTTGAAGAGGTTGCTGATACATAAATATCCCAAAATTCTGGATCTTTGCGCTTCTCGATGAATGCAGCCCAATCAAGAATGATGATCTCCGTCTCTATGCCTTCCTCTTCCAGCTCTGAAGAAAGTGCAATCGCTATTTTATCAAGATTAGTAAGATTGGAACTCAGTATACGCACCGGTTCATTGTCATAAGAAGAAGCCCTGAGATACTCAAGCCCTTTCTCTTCATTCTCTGTCCCGAACGGATCTGATGAATCATCAACACTCCATAGAGAATCTGCTTCCATGTAATCAGAATGAAGAGAATAGCCGTAATCACCATAGCAAGCTTTCATAAGCTCATCCCTATCGATGAGAAGCGAGACAGCTTTGCGGAAATCTGCATCTGCAGAGACTCCAGCCTTCTTGTTAAATACCAAGACAATTGAACCATTCTCATCACCCTGATGCAATGTGATTCCATCCATCTTCGATAACTGAGGGATATCATCAGAGAGAACTGTATCGATGAAATCGAATTGTCCGCTCTCCAAGCCTAGACGTCTTGTTACAGAATCTGGCACGAAACTGTAAGTGATATGCTCGATTTCTGGCATCTCGCCCCAGTATTCATCCCATCTCTCAAGCTCTATCGAATCACCGTACCTCCACTCTTTCATCCTGTATGGTCCCGTACCGGCAACGCTCTGCAGGATTTCTCCGTCATCAAGAGAGAGAATCTCCTCTGCGGGAACAATAACAGCGGCCAGCGGGGACGATGCAATCATGAAAGGCAGAAGGACAAGGGAGGAATCCGCTTTGATTGAAATACAATCTCCACTGGCAGTGAACCTCGAATCCCCTACAAGTCTCTCGGCGCTAGCATAATAAGAGAGCCACCTGTTCATTGAGAGCACGGCATCTTCAGCATCCAGTTCGCTTCCATCGTGAAAAAGTACCCCCTCCCTTATTTTGATTGTCAGCGTTTTGCCACTATCGCCAAGCTCAAAGCTCTCTGCAAGCTGTGGAACCAGATTTCCATCAGAAAGAGCTATCAAACGCTCATAGACATTTCCGTCCACGATATTCCTGCCGCTTACTGAAGAATTGACCATCAGATCAAGCACAACAGGTTCCTGTGCAACAGCCACAGAAAGAGCGGAGCTGTCTTTTTCCGAGCAGGAGAACAAAGAAAATGAAATAAGAACAGGGATTATGAAACGGAGAAAATGCATAGCGATTAAATAAGCCAGGAGACAATTCCCCTGGCTCAATCATGTTATAAGATGATTACTGTGGCTGTTTGCCGATATAAGCGAGAATACCACCGTCTACATAGAGAACATGGCCATTCACGAAATTAGAAGCATCGGAAGCAAGGAAGACTGCTGGACCCTGAAGGTCTGATGTCTTGCCCCATCTGTGTGCTGGAGTCTTTGCGAGAATGAACTCGTTGAACGGATTTCCAGGAACTCTAAGAGGTGCTGTCTGCGGCGTCTCGATATAACCAGGTCCAATGCCATTGCACTGGATGTTATACTCGCCATATTCGCTAGCGATGTTTCTTGTAAGCATCTTCAAACCGCCTTTAGCAGCTGCATATGCGCTTACAGTCTCTCTTCCCAGTTCCGACATCATAGAACAAATGTTGATAATTTTGCCATGTCCCTGCTTAATCATGCCAGGGATAACTGCCTTGGATACGATAAAAGGTCCATTGAGATCAATGTCAATGACTTTGCGGAAATCTGCAGCGCTCATCTCTGTCATCGGAATTCTCTTGATGATACCAGCATTATTTACAAGGATATCAATCTTACCAAATTCTTTGATAATGCTCTCTGTTGTAGCCTGTACCTGAGCCTCGTCTGTAACATCGCAGACATAACCTTTTGCTTCGATTCCAGCTTCCTTATATGAAGCAAGACCCTTATCTACGAGCTCCTGGTTGATGTCATTGAATACAATCTTAGCACCAGCTGTGTGGAAAGCTGTAGCGATTGCGAATCCGATACCATAGGATGCACCTGTAACCCATGCAACTTTTCCCTCAAGGGAAAAATCTTTCATCTCCATCATTTGCCTCCTGATTTATTTTTGCCGACAGTAGCAGTCTACAACGGCTTAACCTATCTTTCAAGCGAAAACGGAACATCGTTCCGTTTCCATGTCAAAGTTTATCGATAAGCATCGAACACTTGCCTGAAGGTATCGGCAATGTTTTCTTCTTATCATCCTCAAGAATGTGGATTGTAAAGTAATAAAGCTTTTCAGATTCTAGCCTTATCTCCCAACCCCTTGTGTTCTTGTTGGAAAGAATCGTAATACTGTTCTTCTTCAGCGAGAGATCCTCGATTCCCATCTCCTCCAGCGACTGCATCGTCCAGTTTACAGTCTTTCTCGGAAGAGAAATCTCAAGCCCAATGATATTCTCAATCATCAGTGCAATTGAAACTAGACCAAGCATTGGCAGATAACGCTTCCTGTTCTCAACGCCATCAGGCATTGCGGCAGGTCCGTCAGAGCTTGGTTTGTAGATTTCCCAGCTATCACCCTGCGTCTCTGCATCTGGATGCAATGTATCAAGGATGAAGTACATATGCCTTATCGCGCACTCACGGGCAAAGACAAAAGCACCATAGTTCATCAAGCCTTTTACAACCATGTAGATGAAGAAAGAGGTAACGCCACATGCATAACCATTACCATCAGCTGTGAAGTACTTGGATGATGCAGGAACTGACGGGAAAGGATTCTCCGTACCGAATTCATCCTCATCTTTCAGCTTATCGATAAGGAATGATGCATATTCATCATTAGGAATCTCTGCGAGCATTGTCCAATAACAGCCGATATGCTTGTTCTTGATTCTCTTTTCGTTCTTATCGAGATCGTAATAGAACTTATCTTCGCTATCCCACATCATGCTGTTGATTCGCGTCTTGATAGAGAAATAAATCCTCTTATAACGGAACGACAGCTCCTTATCGTTGAGAATATCGCCGATATAAGACATATAAAGCGCATAGA
This sequence comes from Candidatus Ornithospirochaeta stercoripullorum, assembly GCA_017694595.1. Lineage (GTDB taxonomy): Bacteria > Spirochaetota > Spirochaetia > Sphaerochaetales > Sphaerochaetaceae > Ornithospirochaeta > Ornithospirochaeta stercoripullorum. The sequence goes on from JADIMT010000108.1 coordinate 17,052, forward strand.
TAGCAACAGCTGAATTGTAATCAACTGTGTAGACAGCTCCCTCTCTCGGCAGATTACCCATATGCGTTGCGCTATCGGGCACGCTATATAGCCCATTGGGACACATGCAGCTGGATTGTATCCACTGGAAGTACTTCTCAAGGACAGGCACGATATCCTTCAGTCTCTTCTTGTTGCCAATCTTATGATAGAAAACAAATTCCACATACGAAAGAAGCGGAAAAGAGATACCAAGAGGATTGTCCTCTGTGAAAACAGGCGTCTTCGACTCTATGTCATAACTCTCAGCAATCAGGCCATTCTCCGCTTGCATTGAGTAGAAAAAGTCAATCATCGAGTACGGACTATATATCTGATTACTATAGACCAGGAACAGCGCAGAGAGACAGACATCGAAGAGATTTATTACTCCTGAATTACCATGGGTAAAATATCCTTCAGAAAACATTCCATCTTTCTCACCTGGATGCCAGACTTCATCAAGCCAAACCCAGGTTCTGTCGTACATATCAACAAAATCCTGATCGTAGAAATGTATACGGGGGACTAAATCTTTTACCAATTCCAAAACTCCGCATCTAAGGAAAAATCCCTGCTCTTTGTCCTTAAATCGCATTTTACATATTATCGCAAGGAAACTGAGAAGTCAAATTGTTTTTAAATTCTATTTTCCATTACAGCAAAAAGAATTATCTAATTAAATATAATATTTTTTAGAAAATTAATGCTTGCCGTGCTTCTCTGGGGATGTGCCACAGAAAAGCTCCAGCGCTCCAGGACAGATGGAAAGCTCGAATCTTTTGCCATTATGGGAGAACAACTCACCATCACAATGGGCTTCAACATTGCTTTCGGAGGACTCTATAACCACTTGTCTGGCTTTTGTGTAGGCAAAGTCCTTCTCGTCGTGAATCTGCGCCCCTTTGAAGAATGTCATAATAGCTTTCAGCAAGCCTTTGCGCTCCAAGCCATGAGTCGTATACATCACATCGAAAAACGAATCATCAATCTCTGCTAGAGGCGCCATTATGAAAGCGGATCCCATGCGCCTACCATTCGAGACAGAAATCTGCTGCGTCTCTATCTGCTCTTCTTTACCATCGATTATCAAATGCACATCATAAGGCTTCGGTGGAGAAGCCAATATAGAGAGAAAAGCGACAGCATAACTGAGCATGCCATTCAGATGCTTGTATTCCATAGCCTTGAAATTGACCATTGGTTCAAAGCCAAAGCCCGCTCCGTTTATAAAATACATTCCATCGGGATGCTCTTGTGCCTTACAAATACCTACATCTATACGTTTAGCATTTCCGGACGCTATCAATCGGACTGCTTTTTTCTGGTTTCTTGGTATGCCTGCCATCCAAGCAAAATCATTGCCTCGTCCAATAGGAATGATTCCCATACGGATATGCTTTGCATCCGAATGCAATATGCCGTTTACAATTTCATTGACAGTTCCATCCCCTCCTGCTGCCACAATTGTGTCATAGCCATAACCAGCTCCTCTCTTTGCTAAGTTTTCAGCGTGCCCTGGAGCTCTTGTATAAGCGACTGTACACTCCCTTCCAAGGGAGCGGAAGAGACTCTGAATCTGCTTTGCTTTCTTCTTTCCACGTCCTTTAGAAGCATTTGGATTTATAATGAGGAGGATGTCTTTCTTCAGCATACATCTGCATTGTATTTGACTTCACAGAGAGGAGCAATAACTTATCTTGAAACTATACGATAATGATTACCTACAAAAGCAACAATACAAGCTTAATAATGTTATAATGTGAATATGAAAACATTAATCAAGAATATTGAGGCTGTTATATCAGGACGTCTCGTGAAAACAGATCTGGCGATTGAAAACGGTGTTTTCTGTTCTCCTGATGGAAACGGAAAAGAGATTGACGGAACTGATCTGATAGCTGTACCAGGCTTTATAGATACGCATATCCATGGCATAGGAGGCTATGGAACAGAAGATGGTACAGAAGAAGCTATCCTAGGCATGTCATCAACACTTGCGAAAGCAGGTGTAACCTCATTCTTCCCTACCATCTATACAGACACAATGGAAAGAATCACGATGGATGAGAAAGCCATCGTTAGTGCATCCGGCAAGGAAAAGGGAGCCTCCATAGCTGGTATACATATCGAAGGTCCATTCATCTCCCCTAACAGAATAGGAGCTCAGAATCCTTTAGGAAGGCTCGATCCAGATGAAGAAGCATTCGAAAAGATGCTTGCATCTGGTGGCGGCATGATAAAAGCAATGACGGCAGCACCTGAGCTGAAAGGTATTGAACGCATAGCCAAGCTCTGTCAGAAAAACCATATCGTAATGCTTATGGGACACACTGATGCCACCTACGAGGAGGCTATTCATGGCATGGACATCGGCATCAGGCACACTACTCATCTTTTCAATGCGATGTCAGGGTTAACACACAGAAAGCCTGGCGTAGTCGGTTGCGCCCTGATGCATGACGAGATGAGCGTGGAAATCATAGGCGATGGCAAACATGTGAACAAGGACATCATAAAATTCATCATCAAGACAAAAGGACCAGAGAGAACTGTGGTCATTACAGACTCACTTCGCCCTACCATGCAAACGGACGGCAAGCTTACTGCCAATGGCGTTGAAGTAGAGATGGGTGATGGACTCTGGGTGACAAAAGGAAGACCTGAGCTTATACAAGGCTCTTCCCTGACAATGCACAAAGCGTTTGTCAATCTTGTCAGATGGGGACTTCCTATAGAAACTGCTTCCGTTGTCACTTCAACAACACCAGCTCGCCGCTATTCGCTCACAGACCGCGGAGAGATTCTTCCAGGCAAAAGAGCAGACATTGTTGTAATGAACAGGAATCTGGGAATAGAATTCACAATGATTAATGGAGAAATAGTATGTGGTACAGCAAATTGAACAATAAAAGACTATGGAAAATATTCTCAGAAATCTCATCAATACCCCGTGAAAGCGGAAATGAGGAAGGAATAAGAAACTACCTCCTCTCCTGGGCAAAAGAAAGAGGCATCGAAGCATCTGCTGACGAAAAAGGCAATGTATATATGTCAAAACCAGGTACAAAAGGATTGGAAAATCTCCCTCCTGTCGCTCTTCAGGCTCATGTTGATATGGTCTGTGTGAAGAAAGACAAAGTTTCTCATGATTTCACAAAAGACCCGATCAAAGTGAAAACAGATGGTACTTTCATCTATGCAGATGGCACATCGCTCGGCGCTGATGATGGATTGGGAGTTGCGACTATCCTGGATATCTTCTCTGACCCGGATGCAAAGCATGGCCCAATTGAAGGCATCTTCACAGTAGAGGAAGAGACGGGCCTTGGTGGTGCTTATGCAATCGATGAATCGAAAGTGAAAGCCAGAAGGCTGATCAACATAGACAGCGAAGAGGAAGGCATCATCTATATCGGATGTGCTGGTGGTGTAGATATCGATGCCACTATGAAGCTGAAATATGAGAAAGCAACAGGCACAGCGCTCTCTGTGAAAGTCTCAGGCCTTTGCGGTGGACACAGCGGCGGAGAGATTCATAAAGGCAGAGCGAATGCAATCAAGGTGCTTGCACGTTATCTCGACAGACTTCCAGCGTTCCAGATAGCTTCCATATCAGGTGGTACAAGAAGGAATGTAATCCCATCGACAGCAGAAGCTGTAATTACGGTAGCTGACAAAGAGACAGCATTGTCACAAGCAAAAACCCTGCAAGAAGAGCTTACGGTGGAATATGCAATCAACGATCCAGGCATCAAGCTGACAGTCGAAGAGACAGAGATGCCAACAGTGGCTATCAAAGCAAAGAAAAGTCAGAAGATTGCGGGACTTCTCTTCACATCTCCACATGGAGTAAGAGATATGAGCCTCGCTATCCCCGGTATTGTCGAAACATCTGACAACCTCGCTATTGTCTCAATCTGTGATGACAAGATAACTGTCGTCTACTCTGTCAGAAGCAATGTTGATTCCAGAAAGAACAGTCTGATGTCCGAAATTCTATCTCTCACAGCAGCTTTCGGTTTCAAAGCAAAAGCTGGCAGCAGTTATCCAGCATGGACTCCTGATCCACATTCTAAGCTCGCCAAGGAGGTCACATCAGCTTACAAGGCAATCACGGGCAAGAAAGCGAAGGTCACAGCCATCCATGCAGGTCTGGAATGCGGAATCATCAATTCCATAATCTCCGGTATGGAGTCGGTTTCACTTGGACCGGATCTTGCTGATGTGCATTCTGTAAATGAGAGGGCAGATGTCGCTTCTGCTGAACGCACAGCAGAATTCGTCAAGGCAATGCTCCCAATGCTTAAATAAGGAGGAAGCGGGGCTCATTGCCCCGCATCTTTATGCAACGAGCAATCAATCTGACATTATCTACAGCACTGTATTATAAAGCTTCCTCGTCAAGCTTGGATGAGCTAGCAAGAAAAACTGATAATGCAGAGATCGGATATGACGCGTTCGTCTCTTTCCATTACAGTTTTCGCGATGAGATGCTGAAGCTTGTTCCTGTCTCATCGGGGGAGAGAGAAGGATACACGGAAGAAGAGAGAAGAATCATCGAGAATGGTGGGATGATAGAGCGAAAAGCCAATGAAAGCGAAGAAATCCCTGCGGGCAGGTATCTTTTCGAACAGCTTCCATTCATCCCCTCAGAGAAGGATCTTGCAAGAATCATCCTTCCATACGCGAGAACGGCTGATGGGAGTTTCTACATCAGGTTATTCAAGGAAAACATGCTTGAATGCATCGCCCAGCTTCTCTTCCCCTCTGCTTGAAGCTTTATTATAATCTCTATCATGCACATTGAGAAAATCAGCGATACTTACCACCACATAACATTTGCAAATGGTGATGAAGTCTTCCTTATCGGAACAGCACATGTCTCAAAAGACAGCGTGACCCAAGTCGCAGAAATAATCGAGAAAGAGAACCCAGATAGAATCTGTGTCGAGCTGGATGCTTCAAGGCTGTCCAGCAAAACACAGAAGAAAAGCTGGGATGACACAGATATCAGAAAAGTCTTCAGGGAAGGCAAAGGCTTCTTGCTGCTTGCCAATACAGCGCTCGCCTCTTTCCAAAGAAAGATGGGAGCACAGACTGGAATCACTCCAGGGGAAGAGCTGCTTGGAGCTGTAAAGCTTGCAGAAGAGAAGAATATTCCTATCTCGCTTTGCGACAGAGAAATCCAGACCACATTCCGCAGGGCTTGGGCAAAATCCTCTCTATGGAACAAGTGCAAGCTGCTGGCTACTCTCATCTCCGCAGCCTTTTCAAATGAGGAAATCTCACCAGAGGAACTGGAAGATTTGAAGAAGCAGGAAACGCTGGAAGGAATGCTCCAGGAGGTTGCAAAAGAACTTCCATCAATCAAGGAAGTCCTCATCGATGAAAGAGACACATATCTGGCGACTAAAATCTATAACGCACCGGGCAAGAAAAAAGTCGCAGTCATCGGAGCTGGACATACAAGCGGCGTACTCTCAACGTTCGATAAGCTGGAGAACAATGGAACTCTCAAATCCACGGAAGAGCTTGATACTGTTCCTAAAGCAAGCAAGGCAGGAAAAGCTCTGAGTTATCTCATCCCTGCGCTCATTGTCATTCTTATTGTCGTTGGAATAGCCTCAAATGGATGGGACCAAGGACTGAAGACATTCCTGTACTGGATTCTTGTTAACGCCTCTGGCACATTCATCACAACGCTTATCTCAGCCGCCCATCCGCTGAACATTATATGCTGTGCTGTCACCGCGCCATTCTTTGCGCTTAATCCAGTGCTTGGAGTCGGTATGTTAGGAGGTATTCTGGAAGCAACGCTCAGAAAACCAAAAGTGAAAGATTTCGAGAATCTTAATGATGATGCTATGAAATTGTCAGGATGGTATAAAAACAGAATTCTTCACTGTCTCTTAGTTTTTTTCCTGAGCTCCCTTGGAAGCATTATCGGAACGTTTATAGCCTTCCCTATGCTGATTGCCAGAGTTTAATAGCCAAGCTTACTAATAGCTATTTCTTTGTACTGAAAGCCGCTATCAATGCGGCTTTTATATTGTTAACTTTCTTCGCCTCTATTGATAAGCCGTGCTTATTATCAGCGGAAAGCACTTCTCCAAAACCCATATCAATAAGATTCTTTATACGGCGCTCCGCAAAGGACACTGGCCTCACCTCGCCTGCAAGCGACAGCTCGCCAAAAGCAGCGATTGATGCACGAAGAGGTATATCCTCCTTAGAACTATACAAAGCCAATGCCAGGGCAAGCTCAATAGAAACTTCAGAAAGCTTCATGCCACCTGCAACATTGACATATATATCCTGATCTGAAAGATTGAGCCCCGCATGCTTTTGCAATATGGCTGCGACGCGACTTACTCTGGCATTATCAATCCTGTCAGAATATATTCGCTGAAGGCCTGAACGAGCTGGGACAACAAGTGCCTGAATCTCTACAGCAAATGTACGGCTTCCCTCTACAACCGACGTGAAAGCAATACCAGACGGCAGTTTGTTGCCACTTCTCGAAGATAGAAAGAATGCGGAAGGATCCTTCACACCATGAAGCCCTGTGGCATCCATTGTGAAAAGACCGATTTCATCAACAGAACCAAATCTATTCTTGCTAGCACGAAGAAGGCGCATACCTGTCTCTGCGCTTTCGAAATAGAGAACAGTATCAACAATATGCTCAACTATTTTCGGTCCCGCAATAGAGCCTTCTTTCGTTACATGGGCAATAAAGAAAACCGCAGAACCAAGCTTCTTAGCCAGAAGCGACAGCTCCATACAGCAGACTTTTATCTGATTGGGAGACCCTGCCATAGACGCAATAGAACCGCTATAAAGCGTTTGCAGCGAGTCAATGACAATATATCCCGGCTTCATTCTGCTAATCGCTTCAGAAAGCACCTCAAGCCGTGTATCGCAAAATATCGAGATAGCTGAAGAATCAAGGCCAAGGCGATCTGCGCGAAGTCTTACCTGTGAGGGAGACTCCTCCCCTGAAACATATAGAACATCTCCGGAAGAGGAAAGAGAACTCAGCATCTGCATCATTATCGTACTCTTCCCTATTCCAGGTTCACCACCGACTAGAACAGACGATGGTTTCATCACGCCTCCTCCAAGAACTCTATCAAGTTCCTCTATTCCAAAAGAGACACGCATAGTGCTTTCATATGGCACATCTGAGAGTTTCTGCACAGCCCCGTCATCCATGACTGTCTGCGGGCCGGATTTGCTTTTGGGAAGTTCTGTGACAACTTCTTCATCAAAGCTATTCCAGCTGCCGCATTCGGGACATCTGCCATTCCACTTATTCTCTATATGCCCGCATTCCCTGCAGACGTAGCGTACAGAACTCTCTTTCATAATCAGAAATCCAAAAGCTCCACATCAAAGATAAGAAATGAATCAGGAGGAATGACTCCAGGATAGCCATATTCGCCATATCCAAGCTCTGGAGGAATAATAAGCGTCCTCTTCTCTCCTTTCTTCATAGTTTGCAGCGCTTCATTCCAGCCATCAATCACCTGACCAATACGGAATGTCGCAGGCTCATGCCTTATCAAAGAAGAATCGAAAATCTTACCATTGAGCAGCGATCCTTGATAATGAACGGTAACAGCATCACCAAACTTCGGAGAAACTGTTCCTGTGCCATTCTTTGTAATGACATACCGAAGGCCTGACTCAGTCTTGATAGCGTTTGGATATCTATTCTCAAGTTCTGCCTCAATTTTCTTTCTAGCTTCTGCCAACTGTGCATTATGTCTTTCAGTAACCTGATCACAAAGTTCAGCAAAATGATTACCAGATACTTCAAAATCATTCGCATCTTTACCAATTCGTAGAATTTTTATACTTTTGATTTTATCATTCTGAGCAATCTTATCAACAACAGCCTGTCCGTCAATTACATGTCCAAAGACAGTATGCTTACCATCAAGCCATGGTGTTGCCACATGTGTGATAAAGAACTGGCTACCATTTGTGCCAGGACCAGCATTAGCCATTGAAAGCACTCCAGGACCATCATGCTTAAGCTCTGGATGGAATTCATCAGGGAACCTGTATCCAGGACCTCCGGTACCGTCACCCTTTGGGCAGCCTCCCTGGATCATGAAATCCTTAATTACTCTATGAAACTTCAGACCATTGTAAAAAGGAACCCCCGGATGCTCCATATTAAGAGTACCTTCTGCAAGCCCGGCAAAATTGCAAACTGTCATAGGGCAAAGCTTATATTCAAGTTCGATGAGAATATCGCCTTTATCTGTCTCAATTACTGCATACATACCATCTTTCAGGTTATTCAAATCCATAAATCCTCCAAATTATTCTGTAAACAGTTCTCCGCCACCACTAATAAGGCCATAAATCCTCTCAAGATCCTGCTGTGAGCGGAATCTGATTGTGATTTTTCCCTTAGATAGCGTTCCTTTTATATCACAGCGTGCACCTACAGCTGATACAAATTTTTCAACAACTTCTGAAATCTCAGGATCAGAGTCCTTTGCTCCTTTTTTCGGAACGAACTTATGTCCTTTATTATACTCCTCAGCAAGCTTCTCAGCTTCTCTGACAGATAAATCACCATCGATGATCTTCTCTCTCAAAAGCTGCTGGTCGGATGGATTGATCAAAGAAAGAATAGCTCTTGCATGCCCTGCTGAGAGATTCCCCGCAATGATATCATCCTTCAATGAATCATTCAGGCTAAGAAGCCTGATAGAATTTGCGATAGCAGATCTGGATTTTCCAACTTTTTCAGCTACTTCTTCCTGTGTCATGCCAGATCTCTTAATCAGATACTGATATGCGGTAGCTTCTTCAATCGGATTGAGATTCTCTCGTTGGATATTCTCAATCAAAGACATCTGAATTCTGTCCAGTTCAGATAATTTCTTGATTATAACAGGGAGTTTGTCCAGATGAGCTTCCTTCGCAGCTCTGAATCTCCTTTCTCCAGCAATAATTGAATACTTGCCAGGAACAATCTCTTCAACCAGCAGAGGCTGTAGAATCCCCTGTGATTTGATTGATTCAGCCAGCTCTGTTATAGCTTCTGGCTTAAATGCTTTTCGAGGCTGGTTTGGATTAGGTGAAACAGAAGAAATTGGAACGTAAATAGCTTCAATTCTATCGCTATCAACAGCATCAGAAACTGTTGCACCAGCACCCCGTACATTTGCAGTACGAGCAGCAGATTCTTCCTTCTTGGAAACGGCTGTTTTAGCTTCTTTATTCTTTTCAATTACAGGTTTTTCACCTGTTGTCTTATTGATAATCGTATTCACCTGTTCATCTAGATTGAAATCACTACCTAAAAGGGAGCTAATCCCCCTTCCGAGTCCATGTTTTTTATCAGGCACGGCTTACAACCTCCTTTGCAAGCTCAGCAAAAGCTTTTGATCCATTATTCGATTTATCATAATAATTGATAGGAAGCCCATGCGAAGGAGCTTCTGAGATTCTCACGGATCTTGGAATGATTGTCTTAAAAACCAGCTCTGGGAAGAATTGAGATATATCCTCAACAACCTGCTGATTAAGCAACGCCCTCTTTGAATACATTGTAAAAAGAATACCAAGTATCTTAATATTCGGATTCAAGGATTTCTTTACATTTGAAATAGTCCTCATAATCAAATTAAGACCTTCCATTGCTAAGTATTCACACTGCAGAGGGATGATCACATAATCAGCCCAAGCTAAAGCATTCATCGTCTCAAGACCAAGCGATGGCGGACAATCCAGTAAAATATAGTCATAGTCCTCATCAAGTGGTTCAAGCACAGTTTTAAGGAAATACTCTCTGTTGTTCTCATTCACCAACTCAATAGAAAGACCTGCTACATCAAGCGAACCAGGGATAAGATACAAGTTCTTAAAAATAGTACTTTGAACAGCAGAAGCTGCAGGCACCTGTCCAACTATCACCTGGTAAATATTAGCTTTGCGCAAATCTCCTGATACAGCACCAGTCAGATTGCATTGAGCATCAAAATCTATCAACAAAACTTTCTTATTCAAATCAGCAAGAGCAGAACCAAGGTTAACAGCTGATGTTGTTTTACCAACTCCGCCCTTTTGATTATAGAAAATCACTTTCTTCGATTTCATGCTTCAACGATACACCGTATAAATAGTCTTGTCATTATTTTACTATTCAATAACTCAAATCTTGACCTAGCAACAATGAGTCTGTATCTTATTTTTAACCAAAGAAGGAGAGGCAAAAAATGGAAGACATTTCTAAGTCAGTAATGGAAGCTATAAATTTAATTCGCCCTGCTCTTCAGAACGACGGAGGCGATATCGAATTCATCAGCTACGATGCAGAGAGCAAGAATGCACATGTAAAGCTTGTAGGAGCATGTGCAGGCTGCCCAATGAGTCAGCTAACTCTTACAAACGGTGTACAGAGATTCATCAGAGAAAAGGTTGATCCAGAAATCACAGTCATAAACGACAATCAAGTCTTTTAAGCAAGCACAATCAAAGGTGGCAGCTAACGAACAAGCTGCCATTTTTGTTTCACGTGAAACATAACACAAAAAAATTGGCAAAATACAAACCTAAATCAAATCTCAATGAGAAACACTTGCTTCCTGCATCAGGATCAATCATTTATTGAGATAAACTACCGAATACAAAAATTCCTACTAAATAACTAAGATAAACTATTAATTCAACTATTCTTCAAATCAAAAAGCAAAGTTAAACTATTTCATTTCTGGTCGACAATAAGATCATTATTGATTATCCAATCAAAATGTTTTTATATTTTCGCTCAGAACGATAACAATCATATTTAATATAATTTATGGGTTATTTAATTATAATAATATATTAC
>JADIMT010000109.1 GCA_017694595.1 Candidatus Ornithospirochaeta stercoripullorum
CTTGGAGCAGTATTCCAGAAGGCGGTTCCAGACAAAGCGGCAGCAGCCGATGATGCGTGTCATCATCTGCCTCTCGTCATCTGTTGGATTAAGCCTGTAGCGGTACGCCTTCTGCATGAATATATTCTACCGCAGGATATGGGATTCGTATGGCTTTGCTATACGAAATCAGTCAGTTTTCTCCGCATTCAGCCACTATGCGAGCATAAAGGGTTATCTGCGGAAATTTTTATATCCTTGATTATCCTACCTCTCCAAGTATAGACTACATGGAATGATTGACGCAGAAGTAAGAGATAAAGTTCTAAAGCGTACAGCGTTTCTTGGTATCATCTCCAATGCTGCAATAGCACTGGTGAAAGTCATGATAGGCTTTGTATCAGGCTCTGTCGCTATTATGTCAGATGCCGCGAACAATGCCTCTGACATGCTCTCATCAGTAGTTACGATAATGGGTTTCAACCTCGCCAAGCGTAAGCCAACCCACACGCATCCGCTTGGATTCGGACGCATGGAATATATCTCCGCGTTGTTTGTTGCTTTCATCGTGCTCTTCACAGGTGGAGCTTTCTTCAGGACTTCAATAGAGAGAATACAGTCACCAAGCCCTGTGGAAGTATCACTGCCAATGCTCATCATCCTCATACTGACAATCGCAGTGAAACTTGGGCTATGGAGAATCAATCTGAAAAACGGCAAGAAAATAGAAAGTGAAGCGCTCTCCGCATCGGGCACAGATGCACTCTCGGATGCGCTTGCCACTTCTGTTACGATCATAGCGGCAATCATCTCGCTTTTCTCAACATTCCCTATTGATGGCTGGGCAGGAATAATAGTCTCAATCTTCATCATGTACGCAGGCGTCAGAAGTGTTGTCGATACAGTTTCCGCTATAGTCGGAGAAAGGCCATCGAAAGATACTGTCCAAGAGATACGGAAAATCATAAAGAAACATCCACCGCTCTCCGGTGGTTATGATATACAGATACATACTTATGGACCATCGCGAATGATCGGAACATGCAATGTTGAGGTGCCATCGGATGCCAAAGGAGAGGAAATCTTTGATGCGATGACAGATGCCCAGACAGAAATCCTCGATGCGATGGGCATATACTTCACGTTTGGCATGTACGCAGTGAATTCAGACAACCCTGTTGTCATATTGATGAAGCAGGAAGTACTGAAAGTGCTAAAAACTGTCTCGCCGTCTGTCATATCAATCCATGCATTCCATGTACATATGGATGACTCAAGAGTACACTTCGATGTTGTTGTAGACTTCTCTCTTACTGACTATGCAGCTTTCAGGAAGAATGCCACAAAAGCACTCACAGAAGCATTCCCCACATACTCCTTCCAGTTCAATATAGATCCAGATTATGCGTAGACTGTGTCATCGACAGGTTCTTCCCATCGACGAGGATGTGCCCCAGATGCGGAGCCATCAATGAAGGCATCACGCTCTCTGACAGGGTATTCGCATGCGGATGCGGATACGCTGAGGACCGTGATGTGAAAGCTGCGAAAACACTGCTTCTTGCAGGAGAGCATGAAATGTCCTGCACCCGTACGGAATATACGGGTACTCCGGAGGAGCGGAAGTCAGGCTTAAATACCTCGTATGAGATATGGAAGCATTCTGCGAAACGCCTTGAAAAAGGAAAGAGCCCGGAAGCTCCATCTTCTAGCGTCAGCTAGATGGAGTAATTCACCGTTCCTGTCCTCTATTTCCGGATAGAATGGCTGCACATTGGTTATTGCTCCATCATACAAACAGTTGTATAATGGCTTTCGAATTATTTCAGGAAACAATTCGATGCATGCAGAGCTAAAGCTGAAGTTTACAGATGAAAACCATTCTCCGTTCTTTGGACCTGGAGTCGCACAGCTGTTCAAGCTTATTGAGAACACTGGATCCGTGCGCCACGCATCGGAGGCCATGGATCTCTCCTACTCGAAGGCCTGGAAGATGATAAGATGCACTGAAAAAGTACTTGGAACTATCATAGTAGAACGAAACCAGGGCGGAAAAGGTGGAGGAAGCGCGAAGCTTACAGATAGTGGAAAGATGCTCCTTGATAAGTTCCTGACAATAGAAAAAGAACTGAATGCAAAGCTTGAAGAGCTTGAGGAGGAATATCTTGCATCGTACAAGTAGAATTCCAGTCATATTCATCCTCCTGATAATCTACATAGCAGTTTTCATTCTCTCTTTCTCCATTGGACGATTTCCAGTAGGACCTGTAGAACTTATAAAAATATTGCTTTCAAAGGTCTTTCCGATAGAGGCAGACTGGAGCGCTCAGGCAGAGTCTGTAGTTTTCAACATACGACTGCCAAGAATCATCGCATCCTCTCTAATTGGCGCCGGGTTATCGCTTTCGGGCCTCATATTCCAGATGATCTTCCGCAATCCGATGGTCTCTCCAGATGTCTTAGGAACTTCAACTGGAGCTGGCTTCGGTGCTTCTCTTGCCCTGCTATGGGCATTGCCATCATTTTCCGTACCATTGATGGCTTTTGCAACTGGCATTCTTGCAGTCATGCTTGTCTGGGCAATTGCCTCCAGGGTACCATCAAACCAAGTACTCGGGCTCATACTCGGCGGAATCATGATAAGCTCACTCTTCCAGTCAGGAACAAGTTTCATCAAGCTGGTTGCCGATCCAGAGGATGAACTGCCAGCTATCACCTATTTCCTGATGGGGTCATTATCGGGAGCGGGAATGGACGAGGTGAAGATGCTGCTTCCGCCCATGGTGATTTCAATAATCCCCATGCTTTTGCTGTCATGGAGAATGAATCTTCTGTCATTACCCGAAGAAGAAGCCCTGTCGCTGGGAGTAAACACGAAAGCGATAAGAGGCATTGCGATCATTGCAGCTACATTGATGACAGCTTCCACTGTCGCAGTCGCAGGTGTTATCGGATGGGTAGGATTAGTCATTCCTCACATTACAAGAATGCTGACTGGAACGGACGGGAGAAAGACCATCCCATCCTCCTTGATTCTAGGCGCTTCATTTCTGACAATTGTAGACACAGTATCGAGATCTGTTACTTACTCAGAGATACCAATCGGAATCCTTACATCATTCATCGGAGCTCCCTTCTTTCTCTACCTCATAATAAAGGAGGGCAAACGCAATGTTGCTTGAAGCTTCCGGCCTCTCCTTCAGTTACGGAAAAAGAAAAGTTCTTGAGCATATATCATTCAACCTAGCAGCAGGAACATCGACAGCGCTTCTCGGCAGGAATGGCTCAGGAAAGACAACGCTGATGAGAATACTTCTGGGTTTTATCAGACAGGACAGCGGAAAGATCATGATAGACAGCAGAGATGCATGCGATATGAGCAGCAAGGAAAGGGCTTCTGCCATTGCATACATTCCCCAAAGCACATCAACAGTCTACTCCTATTCAGTGCTTGATGCAGTCATGATGGGCAGAGCACCATCGCTTACAATTTTCCAGCGCCCGGGGAAGAAGGATGAAGAGAAAGCAGAGGAAGTACTTGAGATGCTTGGTATAGCACAGCTGAAGAAAAGAAGCATCAACGCACTTTCCGGCGGTGAGAGACAGCTTGTGCTGATAGCACGTGCACTGACACAAGATGCCAAGATACTGCTTCTCGATGAACCTACTGCCTCTCTCGATTATTCGAATCAGCTTCTTGTAATGGAAACAGCTGAGCATCTTCGTGAAAAAGGCTATGCCCTGCTCTTTTCCACACATAGTCCGGAACAAGCGCTTATGAATGCGACAGGAATAATGATACTCAAGGATTCAGAGCTGGTTTTCAACGGAAAACCTGATGCACTTCTAGATGGCAATATCCTTCAGGAGCTTTATGACCGGAAGCTCTGCATCAGGAAAATAGACACAGGACACGCAGAACGCATTGTCTGCATACCGGAGTAGAGATGTGGTGGAGTGAAGAGAGAATCAGATGGTATGAAAGAGCCAGCAATGCAACAGGCTTCCACCGCGCTCTTGCAAATGTACTTGAAGAGTGTATAACAAAAGAAGAGAGCATACTTGAGCTTGGATGCGGTCTTGGATATGTCTCAGCGCTTCTTGCAATGGATGGTTACGCGATAAAAGCCACTGATATCGACAAGAGAGCAATTGAAGAAGCAAGAAGGATACACAAACTCGATATCTTCTCCACCCTTGATGCTGAGAAAGTTGAAGATGAGGCAGATGTGATTCTCCTGCTCTATTTCGGGCGCATAAGCGAGAATGACAATCTCCATCATTATTTGTCGCATGCGCATAAACGTTTGATCGCAGTCATCTCTGAGCACAGAGGACAGAGCAAAGAACTGAGGAAAAACAGTGAAGAACCTGCAAAAACAGAGAATCATCTGAAACGATTCGATGCTCTCAGATGGGAGCGCATAGCATTCAATGCTTCGTTTGACCAGCCACTCAGCTCTTACGATGATGCAGCAGCATACATCGAAACAATGTATGGAAGAGAGAGAATGGCTGAGTACATGAGATATGTAAGAAATGAAGATGGCAGACTGTACCTTCCAAATGAAAAGCATTCTTCCATTTTCATCATAGATAAAGGAGGAATTGCTCAATGAAAAAATTGATTTCCATGATGCTTTTGCTATTCGCAGCGCTCTCACTCTTCGCTGTTCCATTCACAGACTCTCTGGGAAGGACTGTAGATCTTTCTGAGACACTTGATAGAATCGTACCTTCCGGGAACCTCTCCCAGCTGGTACTCTACTCTATTGCTCCTGAGAAGATTGTGGGCTGGTCTTCCAAGCTTTCAGATGGTGCTGAAGCTTACTTCCAGCAAGACGTAGTCAATCTGCCTGTATTCGGGACGTTCTATGGAAAGAAAGCGAATCTGAACAAAGAAGCGCTGATGTCTGCGAATCCCGATGTGGTTATCGACATGGGAGAGATCAAAGGTACGAGAGAGGATATGATCAAGGACCTCGATAAATTGCAAGATGACATCAAGATACCTGTGATCTTCATAGAAGCTTATCTTGACAACACACCAGATGTATACAGGACAGTTGGAAAGCTGCTGGACAAGGAAGAGAAAGCGGAAAGCCTTGCTGTATACGCGGAAGAGGCAATTGCAATGGCCACTGATGCCAGAAGCCAGATTACAGATCCTGTGACTGTCTACTATTCATCCTCTTCAGATGGGCTTGAAGCGATTGCAGAAGGCAATTTCCATGGAGAAGTCATAGAGAAAATAGGAGGAAAGAATGTTGTTCCAGCCTCCTTTGGTTCGTCTTCCAATAAGATATCCATGGAACAGCTTTATATCTGGGACCCTGATGTGATACTCCTCACATCTGACGAAGCCTACAAGGAAGCCACAGAAATCAGTCTCTGGTCAACGCTGAGTGCAGTGAAGAACCATAGAGTATATCAGATTCCATCTGAGCCATATCCATTCATCGACAATCCACCTGCAACGAATAGAATCATCGGAATCTACTGGCTTGGCAATCTCCTATACCCAGAACTTTACCCTATAGACATCGTCAATGAGACACAGGAATTCTACTCGCTTTACTACAATCATGATTTGACGGAGAGCGAAGCTGAGAGAATCCTCCACATTTAAGCCAGCCGCGTCTCCACACTCCTCAGAAGCTCTCTGATTGGAAGCTTCTGAGGACATGTCTTCTCACATTTGCCACAACGGATACAGCTGGATGCCTCCCCTGACTTACCATTCTCAATCATTGCATAATACCTAGCTTTTATGTTCTCTTTTCTATTGCTGATAGCTTCCTCGTTCAAAAGCTTGAAGATGTCAGGAATAGCGATTTTCTCAGGACATCCAGATACACAGTACCTGCAAGAAGTACATTGAATCGCTTGCATCTCCTCGATTCTCTCCTTTACGGTTTCAACTGCCTTGAGCTCTTTCTCCGAAAGCTTTTCACAAGGAGAGAATATTCTCATATTCTCCTCCAATTGCTCGGGAGTACTCATTCCAGAAAGAACAGCGAGAATGCCATCAAGGCCGGATGCGAAGCGCAATGCCATAGAAGCAGGTGTCGCATCTCCGAATGGAGCTGTAATCGAGTCTTGCAAGTTGGAAAGAAGCCCACCCTTCACTGGCTCCATGATTACAATCGGCTTCTGATGCTTTCTGGCAACTTCGTAAATCCCTTTGGATTGCACTGTAGGATTAGTCCAGTCAAGATAATTGATCTGAAGCTGTACGAACTCCACTTCCGGGTGTTCTGCAAGGAGTTCATCCAACAGCTCTGGGCTGTCATGGAAAGAGAATCCGAAATGCCGTATCCTTCCATCTTTTTTCAGATTTTTCCCAAAATTCCATGCATCATACTTCTCGAAAATATGAAGATTCTCTTTCTGCACAGCATGCAGAAGATAGAAATCAATATAATCAAGGCCTGTTCGCTCAAGCTGCGAAGCAAACATCTTTTCAGGTGGGAGATCATCAGAAAGCAAGCCACTGGACATCTTTGAAGCCAACGTATAGCTATCGCGAGGATACCGCGAAGTGACTGCTGCTTTGAAAGCTTCTTCTGCTCCCGGATAGGAATATGCGGCATCGAAATAAGAGAAGCCTTCAGAGATGAATCGATCGACCATCTCAATTGTCTTTCTTGTATCTATTTCCCCATTCTCATCTTTAGGTAGCCTCATCAAACCAAAACCAAGCTTTCGTCCATTAAGCTGAAAAATATCATCCATAACAATACCTTTAGATTGCAAAAAGGCCCACCAGCAAGATGGGCCACTTCGCGTGAATTTCCCTGTTTACCTGATTCTTGGCTTCTCTGCGTTCATAAGCTCATCAAGCTTGGCAGATGGATCCTTAAACTTAGCAAGGAAAATCATTGCAGCGATGATATATGGCTTATAGGAAGCTTCCTTATAAAGAGGAACAAGATATCTATCAAATACAGATGCATCGACTTCGCCTTCCTTGCAGCTGACTCCTGTGATATCAGCAGGAAGACAGTGCATATAGATCGCCTTGCCATCTTTTGTCGTCTTCATCAACTCTTCAGAGCATGTCCAGTTCTTGAACTTCGCATTGTTCTCAAGGCACTTCTTCTCAAGGTCCTTAAGCTCATCGAATTTTCCTTCGCCTACGAGCTTTGTCCTCTCCTCCATCACTGCATAAGGTGCCCATGACTTCGGATAGACGATGTCTGCATCCTTGAATGCTTCTTCCATCGTATTGACTTTCTTATATGAACCGCCGGAAGCTTTTGCGTTCTTTGCCGCAATATCTTCAACATCGCTCATCACATCATATCCCTCAGGATGAGCAAGGACTACATCCATGCCAAAGCGTGTGAAGAGCCCGATAACGCCCTGTGGAACTGAAAGAGGCTTGCCATATGATGGAGAGTAAGCCCATGTCATTGCGACTTTCTTGCCTTTGAGATTCTCAACTCCGCCGAAGTGGTTGATGACATGGAGAAGATCAGCCATGCACTGTGTCGGATGGTCGATATCACACTGAAGATTCACAAGCGTAGGCCTCTGCTCAAGCACACCATCTCTGTAGCCTTCCTGCACAGCTTCAGAAACACTCTTCATGTATGTGTAGCCTTTACCGATATACATATCATCGCGTATACCGATAACATCAGCCATGAAAGAAATCATGTTAGCTGTCTCTCTTACAGTCTCACCATGCGCAATCTGGGAAACCTTCTCATCAAGGTCCTGGACTTCGAGACCAAGCAGATTACATGCAGACGCGAATGAGAACCTGGTTCTGGTAGAGTTATCGCGGAAGATGGAAATACCAAGGCCAGAATCAAATACCTTTGCAGAGATATTATTCTCTCTCATTCCTCTGAGAATCTCCGCTACTTTGAAAACTGCAGCGATTTCATCATCACTCTCCTTCCATGTATGGAAGAAATCGTTGAGGTACATGTTCGATGTGTTGAGCGACTTAAGCTCAGCTATCATCTTCCTGATTTCACTCTTGTCTTTGGCCATGATGGTCCTCCTTCACTTGCATCAGAACTCTATCACAGCATCCAATGTAGCGCAATCAGATGTTGCAATCAGTTGCATAATGTTCATAAGCACAAAAAAGAAGGAAGCCATCACTGCTGCAAATGACTCCCTTCTCTGTCTTCAATTCCATTCATGGTGAAATAATGATTTCAACCGGACTATCGAGGCGTGTCAGTTCAACTTCAATTTTACTTCCGGAGTCGCTTGATTCATGCACAGCTTCCAATGTATCCAGATCACCATCCTTAAACCTATATCGGATTGTGGTTGTTGTTCCCCTTTCCGTAAAAGAGATAACGAACCATCCATCTTCATCTGTTGCACGGTTCGATTTGATAACCGTCTCTTCCGTCGCCATGGCCGACGATGCGTCATCCACATATAATGCAAAAATCCAGTATCCAGGCTTCTTATGCTGGATATCGATTATACATGGATGTCCAACAACCTGCCACTGCCCTTTAAGAGCTTCTGCATTGTCATCAGAATTGTCTGTAATCAATGGAGGAGGAAGAATGGCTGTTCTGTCTTGGCATGAAGAGAGGGATAACAGGAGCAATACCCCCCAGTACAGTCAGAGGCAATAATCTTCGTTTCATAAGCAATCTCCTTTTCTATAAGAAAATATTAACAGACAAAAAAAGGGAATGAAAGAAAATTCATGAACTATGGAAACTGTTCATCCATGGCAAAAGCGGAAGATAAATAATCATATCTTCGTACAAAAGCGGGTTTATAATGAAATCATGACAGGAAACAGCAAACACAAATTAATATCCATTCTTTTGTCATGCTTCATTGTTTTTCTCATTGCAGGCTGCGACAGCAGTATCCCCGAAGCCAAATGCAGTATCACTTTCAATGCAAACGGCGGATCATGGACAGATGTCACAGAAGTCGTCATCGAAGTACCACAAGGAAGTCTTATCTGGGGCTCAAGGCCGGAAGTACCGAAAAGAAGCGGATTCAATTTCTGTGGATGGTTCTCCGATAAAGCAGCAACAAAACCATATGATCCGAACTCCATAGTCTCTTCTGATACAGTCCTGTATGCGGGATGGTCCAGGCATAGTGTCTACAGAGTTGAATTCGATACAGATGGAGGCAGTACGCTTGCCCCTCAGCTTGTCTCATCAGGCAACAGGCTCATACGCCCGGATGACCCTGAGAAAGAAGGATACATATTCTATGGTTGGAGCTTAGATGGAAGCGATATCCTCTTTGATTTCGAGACCCCGATAAGAAGCAACATCACGCTGCATGCTGTCTGGAAGGAAGCAAGGAACATAGCCTTTGCATATGACCTCCCATCATCCCTTGATGGCAATGTCGAGCTGAGTGCGTTACCAAGTCCAGAGACCATAGAAGATGGAAAGACAATCGAAAGTCCCGCAGTATCGCTCTCATACAATGGCACCTCCTTCAGATTTCTCGGATGGTTCGAGAAGGATAGCAACGAACCCTTCGATTTCAGTTCTGCGATAGACAGGGATATCACACCCTATGCGAAGTGGGAAGAATACGCCATCTCCGGCACTGGAGAATACATAGTCTACAGCGAATCAGGGCTCTTGAAATGGGCAGACGAAGGCTCGGGAAAATCTTGCACTCTGATTGCGGATATAAAACTTTCAGCAGACTGGATACCAATCGGAAGCGAGGAAGCTCCCTATAACACCATATTTGATGGCAATAACCACAAGATTTCAGTCCTAAGGATCAGCGGCGATGAGGATTATCATGGTTTCTTCGGTTTTGTCGGATCCAGTGGAATCGTAAAGAATCTGACCATAACAGAAATTGAGATATATGGCTCAGATTCAGCAGGAGGCATTGCAGGAGAAAACCTGGGAAGGATAGAGAACTGCCATACATACGGAACAATACAGGAAACAGGAATCGCAGGAGGTGGAATCGCAGGACGCAACAGAGGTACAATAGCGAACTGCAGTTCAGATGCGGACTTGAAGAGCTTCGGAGATGCGGGAGGAATTTCCGGTGTCAACTATGGTATTCTTGATGCCTGTTCCGCATCAGGGACTATCAGCGGAGAATATGCAATAGGAGGCGTCTCAGGGCTCAATCTGGATGGAGGCAGCATCTCTTCCGCCCTCTTCTCTGGACAGATTGCAGACGGATACTACGCAGGAGGCATTGCAGGATGCAACGATACAGGCAGCACCATATCAGAATGCAGCTTCACAGGCCGTATAAATGATATGGACTGGTATATTGGCGGTATCGCAGGGCTTAATTCCCAGAGTTCTGTAATCGAGAAATGCAGCTCATCAGGAGAGATTATCGGAATATCTGAAACAGGAGGAATAGTTGGACACAACTATGCAGGCTTCATCTATGCAAGCTCATTCTCCGGAACTCTCTCAAGTGAGACTATCGGTGGAGGCATCGCCGGAATAAGCATGGGCCCTGTAGAAGCCTGTTATTTTTCAGGAACTGTAGAATGCAACGACATCGCAGGAGGCATAGTCGGAACCAACCAGTTTTACAAGATAACAGCATGTTACTCAACGGGAAAAATCTCAGGGAACACTACGGTTGGAAGCATCGCAGGGCAGAACGAGAGAGGAACCATCACCGCTTGTTACTGGCAGAACGAGAGTACACTCTCTGGAACAGGCCTTAACCATTCAGAGACTCCAGTGGACATACACAGAGTACCTGATGAAGCCACATGGGAAGAAGCTATGACTGATATGAACAGAGCTCTCTCTGATAGCAAATATGCATACTCATCGAATACAGGAGATGCGAAGATGCCTCTGATAATTTTGAACAAATAGAAGAAACAAAAAAGGAGCAGGAGCATATTGAATCGAGGACAATTGTTTTTCTACAATCATTGATCCTGCTCATACAACAAATCATTTCAACTGTGAAAATGCTGCATCGGACGCTGAATCGACAGTGCAAAAACTATTTACGTCTCAGATGTTCAGGCACCTCGCTGCCGTCGCTGATGAACCCATTGTACAAGTCCACATCTTCCACAGTGATCATGAAACCATATTCGGCTGCAAACGGAATGAGTACGTTCTTTGTGATTTCAGATGTATCTCCAGGATACTCCATGATCCGTCTATCAAGCTCTTTTCTTGCTTCATCATTCTCATCAATCATGAGTAGAAAAGCATCTACAATATTGTCCGCCATATTCCCTCCACTATGATATTATCAATGAGAATGCTGATTAAAGCAAATTCCTATGCTCTTACCAAAACAGGATGGTCACAGCGCTCTTGGACTTCTCCTATCCTGAATGCACATGCGTTCCGTTCAAGATAGATTGCAGCATCCCGTTCGGGCATGAATAGCAGCAACCCTCCTGAAGTCTCTGGAGAGAAGAGCATATCACGCTGATGGAGCGCAAGAGATGATGCAATGGAAACTTTATCTTCAAGATAATCCTCGTTCGTGTATCTTCCCTCAGGAACAAAGCCAAAGCGGGCTGCATCTTCAGCTCCAGGCAAGAAGCGCAATGACGCGAAATCAATACACACAGTTACAGACGAAGCTACAGCCACCTCATATGAATGCCCCATAAGAGAGAAACCTGTAACATCCGTAGCGGCATGGACAGTCAGCCCTGATGCATTCTCTGCGGCAGCTCTATTCAGGGTCCTCATCTGCTCTATCGCTTCCGAAGCATCCGTCTCTCCGGCTTTATGAGCAGTCATCAAAAGGCCCGTGCCAAGACGTTTTGTCAGTATGACAGCATCACCCACTCTTGCACCTTTATTGGACCATACATCTTTTGCATCAGCAAAGCCAGTAACAGCTAAGCCAAATTTCGGTTCACGATCGGAGAGAGTGTGACCACCCGCAATGACAACGCCAGCTTCACCTGCCTTGCTGATGGCACCTTCCATGATCCTTCTCATCACTTTTATATCCAGACAGGATGGGAAGCACATCAAGCTCATAGCCAAAGCAGGGCGGCCTCCCATTGCGTAGATGTCAGAGATGGCATTAGCAGCTGCAATCTGCCCGAACACGAAGGGATCATCGACCATTGGCGGAAAGAAATCCACAGTCTCAATCAGAACTCTTCCATCTCCGAGATCATAGACAAGTGCATCATCCGAGCTTTCAAACCCCTCGAGCAGGTTTCCATCCTTCACTGATACCAAGCCATCGAGCGCTCTATGCAGATC
>JADIMT010000110.1 GCA_017694595.1 Candidatus Ornithospirochaeta stercoripullorum
CATCAGGATTATCTTTGAGAATGTAATCACGGCTTACAACTTCCTCAAGTGTATACGGAGAAAGAGAATAGATACCAGGCAAGTCTGTGACAATAATCTCCCCGTTCTTCTTGTCCCTGAGCTTGCCTTCCTTCTTCTCGACTGTGACACCCGGCCAGTTTCCGACATACTGGTTTGCACCTGTAAGCGCGTTGAACATAGTTGTCTTACCACAGTTGGGATTACCTGCAAGCGCTATTTTAATGCTCATTCCGTCCACCTCACTTCACAATGACGCAGGATGCATCATTCTTTCTCACACTGAGCTCATAGCCACGCACCGTGATCTCCACAGGATCTCCTAGCGGTGCGACTTTGCGGATAAAAAGCTGAGTGCCTTTGGTTATCCCCATATCCATGATGCGGCGTTTATATGCCCCATCGCCTTCGATTTTAAGCACAGTGACAGTGCTTCCGACCTGTGCCTCCCCTAATGTCATATATCCTCCTCAGATAGAACTCACACGTAAATGTGACGAGCCATATCTCTGTTTATAGCAACGCGTGAATCGAGGATGCCCACGATAACATCCCCTCCAATATCAGAAAGAACCTTTACTTCCCTGCCTTCTATGAAGCCAAGTCCAGAGAGGAATCTCCTGATTTCACCGGATCCTGTAATTCTCTGAATCTTTCCGCTCTTTCCACTTCCAATCATCGATAGCGGCATAATCAAACCTCCGCATGCTTAGCCTTTGCTAACCGTGGTTAGTTTACGCTAATACAGGTTAGCAGTCAACAACCAAGGTTAATAAATGCTTACTTTTGTCATTTCTTTTATGAGTCCAAGCGGTTATAATAAAACTATGGATATACACGAATCAGGAGAGATGTATCTGGAGACAATCCTCCGGCTTTCCCTCAAGAATGAGATTGTCAGATCGATTGACATCGCACAGGAAATGGGCTTCTCGAAGCCATCAATCAGCCGCGCAATGAAGACGCTCAAGGAAAATGGATATATAACTATCAATCCCGATACAGGAAGCATCAAGCTGCTAGAAAAAGGAAAAGAAGTAGCTGAGAAGATCTACGAGCGCCATCAAGTGCTTACAAAGTGCATCGAGTATCTTGGAGTTCCCCACGATAAAGCCCAGGATGATGCATGCCGCATCGAACATGTCATATCAGATGAATCATTCGAGGCTTTAAAAAGCCATATGAAGGAACATAGAAAAGAAGAAGGCTGGTCTTAGCCAGCCCTCTATCAGCATGCTCTGCTGAACACGCCAAGGTCTCTTTCTTCCGATGAAACTCTCAGCTTTTCCAATGTCCGCTTCTCTATCTGTCTGATTCTCTCTTTAGTCAGCCCGTAGACCTCACCAATCTCCTTCAGCGACATTGGCTTCTTGCCATTGAGGCCGAAACGCATCTCTATGATATTCCTCTCCTTCTCGGAAAGCGTAGAGAGAAGCGCATGTACAGAGCTCTTGAGGGAAGAATCAACAACCTGCTCCTCAGGTCCCTTGTCCTCAGCTTCGATGAAATCCCCAAACGTAGTATCGGACTCCTCACCTTTCTTTACAGGGCTGTCAAAGGAAACGATTTCGCCTGAGACAGAGAGGAGATCATTTATAAGCGTTGCATCAAGCCCTGTCACTTTCGCAATATCCTCAACAGTTGGATCTGATGTCTCTTTCTCATGCATGAGATCTTTCTGCGCCTTCTGTATCTGCATCAGCTCATTTGAGCGATTGAGAGGAAGACGGACTGTCCTGCCCTTCTCCGAGATAGCTTTCATGATTGCCTGCCTGATCCACCATACAGCGTATGAGATGAAATGATAGCCTTTATCAGGTTCGAACTTATCGAGGGCTGTAATCAAACCGATGTTTCCCTCATTGATCAGGTCAGAAAGCGGCAAGCCCTGCCCTCTAAACTTCTTTGCTACAGAAACCACAAAACGGAGGTTAGCGCGGAGAAGCTTCTCACGAGCTGCTTTGTCACCGTTCTTTGCTTTCATGGCAAGCTCATACTCCTCCTCATGGGAGATAAGAGGTATTCTATTTATTTCTCTAAGATAAATCGAAAGTACTTCGTTATCGCTTTCAACCATCTCTTTCTTTCTTGTATCTTCCATTTCGTCATCCTCCTTGGATTCGAAACTATACATGCAAGAAGCATGCCAAAATTAGATAATTTGGTTTATTTCTTTACTATTAAACAAATTAAGTAGGCTTAACCTATTTCAAGAAATTCAATAAAAACGGGACATAATGACCCACTAGATAAAAATATAGCTTGGATTGGGCCAAATTGACCATCAAAGCGCGTCGAAAGCGGAATCCGGGTCATCCTGCCACGGAAACACAATTTTCACAGACTCCAGCAAATTGGCTCTGCCTTCTCCTGTGATATTGAAAGGAGAGGCTTCCATATCAGAGAGGAATGAATCATAGGAATCCTTAATCAAATCTGAAATCATATCGCCTTCCGGCAGCGAAAGCGTGAAAACAGGCTTCGCTCTCAGATATCTCCACAGCTGATAGCGATAGAACGATACGAACTCTATTGTAAGATCGACACCCTTGATTCTGTGAAGGAATGCTGCAACATAGTCTTCAAACGCTTCGTTATAATCCAGAAGCTTTGCTTTTCTATTGCCGTCCTTATAAAGAACCAAACTCATCGTCCTTTCCATATTTCTCACCTGACACACTGAAAATAACAAATATGTAGAAAAAGTGAAGAGGTGATTTTAAAAAAGTATTTTTCTTTCCTCTTGCCCTCTCTCTTATCCATTTGTATATTCCATATTGGCCACATAGCCATAACAAAAATTAGAGGTGATAACATGAAGATTATTCCGCTTGGTGACAGAGTTCTTGTAAAGGCAAAGGAAGTTGAGGAAAAGACAGCTTCCGGCATCTTCATTCCGCAGACAGCACAGGAAAAGACACAGATTGCCACAGTCGTTGCTGTAGGCGATGATGAGACAATCAAAGTGAAAGCTGGTCAGCAGATTCTTCACGACAAATATGCAGGCACTGCTATCAAGGACAACGGAGAGGACTATCTCATCCTCAACTACGCTGATATCCTTGCAGTGATTGAGTAATCCGATATTCCACAGAAACAGAGCGGACAACCGCTCTGTTTCATTTATCCTATAGCAAAATTTATTTTTATCAATATATTTTTTATATATCTATCAAATATAAATTATAGAATACC
>JADIMT010000111.1 GCA_017694595.1 Candidatus Ornithospirochaeta stercoripullorum
CCTTCTGCACTTCTATGTCATAGATTGTACCATCCAAGTCCACTGCCATCACATCAAGCCTGACAGAGCGGCATGTGATGTTCTCAAGCCACGACTGAGGATGGACTGAGATGATAGTTATGTCGTTCCGGCCGAGTATTATGTGCAGCAGCACCTCAATGCACTCCCTGCTCTCTCCGAAGCATTTGGCGAAGAGGGCATCATCCATAAGGCTCATGCTGCGTAGAATCGCTTTTTTCTCTTCTTGTGTAATCATTCTACCTCCTGAAAGGATATACGCGAAAAGCCTGTGATTATGTCAAAGTTTATGGAAATATAGGGAAATTAAGTACATCAGGTAATCGTCAACTACGATACTGGCAGCGTCATGTGCATCCATGAAGGACATGGATTTAACTTACACACTTTCCAAGCCGATTTAGATTGAGAAAGCAAATTCTGGAAAATACATGACATGTAAAAAGGCCGCAGTTTCCTGCGACCTTCTCAACGTACAAGCGTTTAAGATTAGAATGCAATCTTGATGCTTGGAACAATCCAGAAACCACCGTTGTCGGATGTTCCATCATACTTGTAGCTAGTGTTGTTAGCATATTCAAGACCAAGCTGGAATGTGATGTTAGATACAGTGTAACCACCTGTTGCACCAACATACCATGACTCAGCTGCGAAGTCATAAGCACCGCCATAAACTGTAAGAGCAAGGTTCTCAATAGCTGTTACGTCAACACCAGCATAGAGGAAGTGCTTTGCTTCTGTTCCTTCCTGTGTTGTGAGGCCATACTGTACTGTAACCTTTGCTGGATCGAATCCGAAGTAAACAGCACCTGCGAGCATGTTGATCTTGTCACCGAAGCTATACTTGTCAGATGCAGCAAGACCGAAGTCGAAGTCTGTTCCGATAAGAGATCCAAGGTTAACATCGATGCTACCACCTGCGATTCCCTTACCATAGTCACCTGTTCCTCCCATTGAAGAATCGGAAACAGCGCCCTTAAGTACATATGTACCAGCAACAGCAAGACCATTCCATGCAGCCTTTACAGATGCCATGAAGTCGCCCTGGTTTCCACCAAATGGTGTCTTCTCTCCGTTAGCCATAAGCTCTGGAGCACCACCGACCATTGCCTCAACGGAACCACCATCGAATGCATAAGCAAGGTTCAAAGAAGCCCAGAATGCATCAGCTGTTCTGATTCTGTCGAAGTCCTTCTGCATGCTGTATGCTCTGAGACCTGTGAGACGACCATATGTAAGTCCAAGCTTTGCAGAAACAGCTGTATCTCCAGCGATAAGCTTAGCAAGGTCAAGGTTCAAGCTACCGAAGAGACGATCATCAGCATAGAAATATCCCTTCAAAGTAAGATCCCATACGCCATTCTCATCAGCAATACCAAGGTTAAGCTTTGTTGTATCTGTATTTTCACCATCCTGGCCGTAGACCATTCCAACATAATCCTCTGGACCGCCTACCTTGAATGCAAAACCACCAACGAACTCACCAGAGAAATTCACTGCTGCGAATACGCTTGTCATAGCAAGAGCAAGAACCAGCAGAGATACAAGTACCTTTTTCATTACTTCCTCCAAAATCTGGGGCGGACATCAAAAAGAAGCCCGAAAGTTCCCCTTTTCCGTTATTCTTGCTAAGATTGTAACAACCACTTCATTCAACTGTCAAGTTAAATTCATATTCGACACAATCGATACACAATTAAAATTATATCCAAATAATTGCTATATTTAGTGAGTTATTAATACAAATAACATTGCAACTGTTCGATAACTTTTATTTTTCTTTTGCGGACAACCCGACGTGAAGAATGAAGCGAAGGAAGTAGAGAAAGGCAATGTGAAGATTATGAAGTTTTGTGAAGAAAAGGGTGCTACCACCATTCCAGCAGCAGCACCCTCTTAGCATTATTTAAAGCTTAATAGCTTAATCCATACCCGAACGGGAAGAGTGTGTCTTCTTCAGAGTATCCTGGGAGATCCGGATCCTGTTCTATTACTGCTTCAATGCTATCAGCAAGGGCAAATGGAAGTTTGCCCTGAGGATTGAAAGCTCCTGTGATGATATCCATAAGGGCTGTATCGCTGACACCAAAGGTAGCGAAAAGAGCGCCCATATCAAGTGCACCGCTTTCTTCATCAAGCACATATGGCTGACGGAAGTTGATAGAAAGAATGACATTCTCCTCGCCAACAGCAGCTGCGGCTTCCTTTACGACATCCCATGATGGTGTCATAATCCAGCTCTCTGCCTCAGCCATTGCACTTATAGATATATCATTTATCTCCTCTGGAATCGGGCCACCATACTGTGTGAACACCTCAGAACCATCTGCATATGTCCAAGGAGTACCATCTTCCTTCAGTGCTGTCATCTGCTTATTAGTAATCTCAAGTCTGATGAAAGCAGCATCCGCACCTTCAGCACTGACACCAGCATTGCCATCAAGCACTTCAAAACCATAGCTAGCTACGACATCAGCATTAGCATTATTCACGTAAAGGACAGGTTTCTCCTCTGCATCGAACGGAAGTAAGCCATTATTCTGCAGCATGACTACAGATTTCTTCTGTGCCTCCATTGCCAGACGCTGAAAGTCTGCACGGCCGACTGTTCTCTCAGCATGCGCAGGATCTACATATGGATCCTCAAATATACCCATCTGGAACATTTCAAGCAGCAAGCGGTAGCAAGCCAAGTCGACACGCTCCAAGCTTATGCCATTCGGAGCGAAATCATTGGTATCTGCTGTAATGACATCTTTTCCGATGACATCGAGAACAACATTGAGATCATGATAACCCGAAAGGACATCAGTGCCAGCATTGACAGCGATGGCTATCTGCTGTGGAACTGTATATTCCTCAAGTCCCCATGCACGTGGTCCGATGATACCTGTATCACTATTGACGTTGCCAACAAAGCCAAGCTCACCGCGAAGGAGGTCTTCAAGTATACCTTTGTTGAAAGCCATACCGACACCTACGTTTTCATCGTAAACAACATCATCTGCAGGCTTATATATATCCTGCATACCTACAGGAATACCATAATAAGGCATGATTGAAGTGAGTCCTGCATCAATTGCCGCCTTAAATACTGCTGCATGATCCATGAAAGCACCACCTGTATAGCTCTGCTCTCTTCCATATGGATAATGAGGATCAAGGCCATCAAGCTGTGGGCCACCACCGGGGAAGTGCTTCATTGTCAGCACGATGCTATCATCAGTGATCTCACTGCCTTGCAGATTCTCAACGAGAGTCGTTACTATCTCGATTGCAAGGTCCTTATCTTCAGTGAACGTCTCATGGATGCGATACCATCTTGGCTCAGTTGCAAGATCAGCCATGTAACCGTACATGCCCCTAAGACCGATTGAGTTCCACTCCTCTCTCATCACGCGCGCAAACTGAGCAAGAAGGTCCATATCCCTTATAGCTGCAAGTCCACCTTCCTTCGGCCATGTCGAGAATGCACCAGAAGAAACATTGATGCCGAATCTCGCATCGTGGTCATAGTGGTTTCTAGCATTCGACTTGAAGAGCACAGGGATACCCAATCTTGAGCTTTCTGCCATCTCCTGCACAGTATTTGTGAACTGAGCCGCTTCAAAAGCTGTAATCTGAGCACCGCTTCTGCCACCTGCAGCGCTTGGATCTGGGTTATCAGTGACAGTGTTGCGAAATATAAAGCGCCTCATGTTCTGATTATTCACATAATCATCAGCATTGGCCCCTGCTTTTCCACCCCATTCTGCGTTGAGAGTGTCAATCATCATCATGCCAGCTTTCTCTTCCAAAGTCATCAGGCTGATAAGATTCTGAGCTCTCTCATCTGCGGAAAGTCTCCAGTCCTCATATGGATCAAGTACACCATTAACGTTCAGATCCTTGAACTCCAATCCATCCACAGTGATGATTTCTTTCGCATGTGCTTCAATGTGTGGCTGGTCAGCTGCCGTTAGAGTGAATGCCGAAAGGGCAATCAGCAATACAAGATACAGTTTCCTAGTCATTTTTTCTCCTTTTTCAGCGCTTCTTTGCACTTATTATGCGAATGCTAACTGGCAGAGAAAAAGTAAGTCAAACTTATTATAAAGCAGAGCCAAGATGTTCATGCAAACTTCACAGAGCTCTCGGAAAAAACAAAAGACCCGGCCAGCAAAAGGTCGGGTCCTTGATTCTATATATTATTGATTACAGAACCTTGAATGCATCGCGGCCAGCATACTTTGCTGTATCACCGAGGTAGTCCTCGATTCTAAGCAGCTGGTTGTACTTTGCAAGCCTATCAGAGCGGCTCATAGAACCTGTCTTAATCTCACCTGTCTGGAGAGCAACTACAAGGTCAGCGATGAAGCTGTCCTCAGTCTCACCGGAGCGGTGGGAAACAATAGCTGTATAACCATTGCGCTGAGCCATATCAATAGCTTCGAATGTCTCTGTAAGAGTACCAATCTGGTTCACTTTGATAAGAATTGAGTTTGCAACTCCCTTCTCAAGACCCATCTTAAGGCGCTCTGTATTAGTTACGAAGAGATCATCGCCAACAAGCTGGACTCTGTCACCGATTCTCTCTGTGAGGAGCTTCCAGCCCTCCCAGTCATCCTCTGCCATGCCATCCTCGATGGAGATGATAGGATACTTGTTAACCCAGCTCTCCCAGAGGTCAACCATCTGTGCAGAAGAAAGCTCTTCGCCTGTTGTCCACTTCAGCTTGTACTTGCCAGTCTTCTCATCATAGAGCTCAGAAGAAGCTGGATCGAGAGCAATCATGAAGTCTCCATCGCGGCCTGCTGTATAACCTGCCTTCTGGATAGCTTCCATGATGACATCAAGAGCCTCTTCATTGGACTGAAGGTCTGGTGCGAAACCGCCCTCATCGCCAACACCTGTGTTATATCCCTTTGCCTTGAGAACGCTCTTAAGAGCATGGAATACTTCAGCAATCCATCTTACAGCTTCTCTCTCGGAAGGTGCGCCAATAGGCATAACCATGAATTCCTGGAAGTCAACCTTATTATCTGAGTGTGCACCACCATTGAGGATGTTTGCCATCGGAACAGGAAGCACACATGCATGATAAGCACCAAGGTACTTGAAGAGAGGAAGTCCGAGGAAGTCAGCAGCAGCACGTGCAACAGCCATGGAGACACCAAGGATTGCGTTAGCTCCGAGGCGACCTTTGTTTGGTGTGCCATCAAGCTCAATCATTGCGCGGTCAATAGCGACCTGGTCAAGTGCATCCATTCCCTCGATAGCAGGTGCGATGATGTTGTTGACATTGTCGACTGCCTTGAGAACGCCCTTTCCTCCAAAGCGATTCTTATCGCCATCGCGAAGCTCTACTGCCTCATGTACACCAGTAGAAGCTCCAGAAGGAACTGCAGCGCGGCCCATTGAACCGTCTTCAAGGATGACATCGACTTCAACGGTAGGATTACCGCGGGAATCAAGGATTTCTCTAGCTTCGATAAATTCGATAATGCTCATCAGAATCTCCTAATATTGATATAGTTACAGATAATATCTTCTGAAACAGTGTAAAAGTCAAGGAAAGGTAAAGATAATAGCGAACAAAAGAGAGCATGGAATATACTGCCAAAACCATGCTTTATAATAAAATAAGCACCAGTTACAAAGCTTTCAGCGTATTTTTACAATCGTTCCAGTACTAGTGCGTTCTCATCATGGCCCGTTCCCGGGTAGAAATCGAAGAGCGCAGCGCTCTTTATCCTGTAATCTTTCATAGCAGATACATCGCGAGAAAGCGTTGCGCTGTTGCATGAGACATAGATAATCCTCTCGGGGTTCCAGGAGAGAATCAACGAGAGCGCTTCCTGAGAAAGTCCTGTACGCGGAGGATCGACAATGACTGTATCAGCATACCTGCCACTCTTCTTGCCCCATAGTGCGACATCAGCTGTGAAAGAAAGCGCGGAAGGAGCGTTGATGCGGCTTAACGCAAGACATGCTTTATCGCGCTCGACTGCATACACGCGCTTGCCACTTCCTTCAAACAGAGCGGAGAAAGTACCCACCCCGCTGTATAAATCCATGATAGAATCACCGACAGCATTCTCCCGCACAAACGAGAAAAGAGAAGGCAACACGCGAGGATTGGACTGGAAGAACACATTGCCGGTAACTGTATAGTGAGTACCAGCAATAGAAATACCTACTCTCTCATCACCAAGAGAGACAGCCTCATCGCCTTCGAACGCGCTCACTTCAGCAAAACCTGTCTGCCTGTCAACTGCATTGGAGAACATGGCACTACGTCCTTTCTCCAGAAGTGCTTTGCCATCTTTCAAGAGCGCGTTGAGACGGGATGAGAGCGCAGGACAGCTTTCCATGCTGACAATCTCGGAAGACTTCCGTGCAAGGAATCCCCATCGACGCGTGCGGCAATCAACATGAAAGCGTGAGCGGTGACGATAACCATTAAAATTTCCCCAGTGAATTGTTATCTCTTCAGGTATATCCTCTCTGTGCCCGATACGGCGAAGGTTATCGCGGAGTATCTCCATCTTCAGCTCGGCACTGTCTTTCTCAGAGACAATCTGGAAGTCACAGCCGCCGCAGATGCCATAATAAGGACAGGACGGCTGAATGCGGAGAGGAGAAGCCTCGATGACCCGCATCTTATCCGGAACGAGAAAACCTTTCTTCACTACACCTTCACTGCATTCAACGACTTCTCCGGGAAGTACACCATTAATAAGTACAGTTCGATCATCTGCATGTGCGACTCCGACAGCACCAGTTGCCAGCTTCTCGATTCTCACAACCATGATGAAAGCCTCTCTGAGTATGAGAAGATCTGAGCAAGGCCCTTCTCCCAGAATTCTTTATTTGTGATATCAGCACCGGCACGGAGAGCGCAAAGCGCAGCATCCTCCATTCCTGTATGCAGAAGCACATCCTTATAGATATCGCTGAAACCCGCCTCCTTGTGCCTGGAGTAAAGGGAAAGCGCAAAAAGCTCACCGAACGCATATGGATAGTTGTAGAACGAGAAATCCGCAGAATAGTAATGCGACTTCACTGCCCACATATAAGGATGCTTCAAACCAAGCGCATCCCCGTATGCCTTTCTCTGGGCAGAGAGCATCATGGAAGAAAGCTTTTCAGGAGCAATCTCACCCTTCTTTCTCTTCTCGAACACTTCCCGCTCAAAGAGGAATCTTGAGTAGATATCAACAATAACCTGCGAAGCAGACTGCACAAATGCCTCAATCACAGCTAATGCATCCTCTTCACTGGAATTCTCAAGGATATGATCAAAGACAAGCATCTCGCCGAAAATCGAAGCTGTCTCAGCAAGCGTCATCGGGTACGTGGAAAGCGATGGCGGCAAGTCCTTTACAACAGAATCATGATAAGCATGCCCCAATTCATGTGCTATCGTAGCGACGCTGTCATAACTGCCATCGAAGTTGCAAAAGACCCTGCTTTCCCTAGCCTCCGGGAAAAAGATGTCGTAAGCGCCACCAGCTTTCCCTTTCCTTGGCTCTGCATCAATCCAGCCATGTTCAAAAGCATGTCGTACAAACACTCCGGCTTCGGATGAGAAGTTAGAGTATGATGACACGATAATATCCTTTGCCTCTTCAAAGCTATATGTTTTCTCACATCTTCCCACAGGAGCAAAGAGATCGTACCAATCGAGCTTCTTGAGACCTAGAAGTTTTGCTTTTGTCCTGAAGTACTCTTGGAAAGATGGAAGAGAGGCCCGCATAGCCTCAAGCAGACTATCCAGGATTTCCTCCGTGATACGGGACTCGAACAGAGAACGGGAAAGTGGCGTTTTCCATCCTCTCCTCTTCTCCAGTGTGATTACAGAACCTTTCACTCCATTTAAAGATGAGGCTAGCGCTATGCCATGCTCTTTCAGCAAACGAATCTCGCTTTCATATGCCTTCTTTCTTATGCTTCTGTCTTTATCAGAGGCAAGGAGCCTGAGCTCTGTCAGCGTTTTCCCTTCAAACTCAGAAGAAGCAGTGATGGATGACATAAGCTTCTCCCATGCAGAAGAACCGGAAAGGGAAAGCTCATAAGCAAGCGCTTCCTCCTCGGAAGACATCAGATGCTCGCTTTCTGTGAGAATCTCTTTCAGATAAAGCTGGTAATCACTCAGCTCCTCGCACTCGAATTCATCCTTTCGAGCTGCAACAGCTCTAGTAAAGAAATCCTCAGCTTTCTGGAATCTGACAGCTGCAGCTTCCGCTTCAGACATGGCTTTCATATAAGACGGATTAGAAGTATCAGTGGAGAGAATCGCTTCCGCATAGGAAGTTATATTGATAACCAATGAATCCGCCTTGTCTTTTGCATCAATAAGCTCTCTCAGCGGAGCTTTCTGCTTGCATAGCTTCACAAGAACCTTGCCAGCTTGATCAGCTTTCTTTATATCACTATGGAATCGCTCTGAATCTGGGTAGATATTCTCCAAGTCCCAGCGTGGAAGATTGTTCATGTAGCGATGATACAGCATCAAAGCATCTTCATCCACTACGGATAAAGCAGTACAATCACCAGCGATGAGTGTGCTGCTGATAAACATAAGACAACAGGGAGAAAATGAAAGAATCACAAAGCTGAGAGAGGAAGAGACAGAGAGTCTTCTCAAGACACTCTCGCTCAGTGTGGCTTTATCTGTCACTTATACGCTCAGGGAAATCAACACATCTTTATATATCGGACCGGGACAAGCTGAGAATGCGCTTGAATGCATCAGAGCAAGCGAAGCAGATGAAGCTGTCTTCAACGCGTTCATCTCGCCTCGTCAGGAGAAAAACCTTGAACGTCTTCTTGGCGTGCCTGTCTCGGATAGAGAAGCTGTGATTCTGTCAATCTTCTTCCAGAATGCCCATTCGCGTGAAGCAAGGCTCCAGATAGCAAAAGCAGAAGCCATGTATCTCAAGCCAAGGTTGCAGAACAGAGAAGCGAATCTCTCACAGCAAAGAGGTGGCGTGAGAGGTGCCAAGGGAGAGGGTGAAAGGAAAATCGAGCTTGAGCGCCGTCTTATTGACCAGCGCATAAG